>JAJYIN010000115.1 GCA_021790075.1 Actinomycetes bacterium
ATGATTTGGATCTTGCTCAGGATCTCCTCCCCGGGAAGATACCGGTTAACCACTCATTCTATAGAAAAAGACGGGGGAGTGGAAAACACTGGGAATTGCAAAAACGGTCAAGGCAATCCATCCCTTTAAGGGAGCGGGAAGCGGCAAAGACCGCTTTAACGGCGGGAAGTTCAGGAGATCCCCATCGGGGGGGAAAGCACAGGATGCCGCCTTAACGGCGGGACAGGCGGCCAGCGCCCCGGCGCGCCAGCGCCAGCGCCCGCCGTACACCAATGTAAACGGGCTTCCCGGCGCGGTAGAGCCGCCAGGCGCGACCGCTGCGGATCGTCACCAGCTGACCCTCTACCTCGGCCAGCCGCCGGTCCCGTTCGGACAGTTCCCGCTTCATCCTGGTCCGGTCTTCCAGCCAGGCGGCCAGATCCGCGCCGGTGACAGAATCCGGCTGACCGGCACCGGCCTCCTCGAGCAGGATTAACAGCTCCTTCCGGGTGAGGTTGTCCAGAGTAAGAGCATCATAGGGGCGGCGGGCCCGGTGAGCGGAGTAATAGTAACAGCGGTCCGGCAGGAAGGGCGGCTGCGACGCGGGGGGGGCGGCGCCAACTGCTGCGCTGTCGCCTAGCTGCGGGTCGTCGCCGGCAGTTCCCCGCGCACCTGTTTGCGGCCTTTCCGGCGCAGGGGTCAGCGGCGCCGTGTACACCTGGCGGTAAGCTTCAGGATTCATGGCTGACCTGACAGGTTCCGGGGATAGACATGAACAGCTCGTTCCATCTGTCGGCGCCGGTGTCCCAGTCCATCAGATGGGCGGCGGGATAGTCCTGGAGGCGCTCCGGGAAGGCGCCCAACCGCGGCGCCGCCACCGGCAGGCCGGTGCGCATGGCCGTGCTCAGGGTGTAGGACCAGGTTTCTGGCCAGCGGGCTGGGAAAAAGATGATCTGCGGGCGTTCGTGCTTGATCATCCCGGCAAGCCGGCTGTCATCGTACGGGCCTGAAAAGGACAGCGGCAGCTCAGGTTCCCGCCGCACATGCTCAAGCGGGCGTCCCAGCACGCGGAACTCCAGCGGCAGGTCGCGGGCGGCGGCATCTTCGGCGCAGGCTTCCAGCAGCCACAGCCCCTTGGCCGGGGAGAGCTCGCCCAGGACCAGGACCTTGATTTCACCGCCGGACGGAGCCGGCATCGTAAGCGGTTCTGTTTCCGCTTCCGGATGAGGCATAAACAAAAAATTGGTTTTGGGAAAGTACCGTCTCATCCGCCCGAGCGTATCCTGCGAAGGGACGAAGACCCGCTCGGCCGCTTCCAGCAGCCGGGCAGCCCGCTGTCGCCGCCGGCGGGGGGCCTCTTCGCCCGCCGGATGGCGGGCGGCAAAGCAGGCATCGCAACCCTCCAGAGATGGCTCGGCGCAGTAATTTCCGCTGGCATCAACCAGGTTAGTAAACGGGCAGATGGTGTAGTAGTCATGGATGGTGACGTCGAGGGGAACTCCCAGCGCCGCCGGCGAGAACAGCTCCAGCGTTTCGGGAGGCAGCTCCACGAAATGATGGACGTGAACGCGTGATACGCGCATGGCTTTCAGGAAAGCCACGAGCTCGCCGTATTCCCCGGGCAGCCGGAAAAAAGCGGCAAACTCCTCACCTTCCCGCGCCCACTCGAGGCTGACTTCACCGGAGCCGGACGGCCTCAGCACCAGTATCTCCCATTCATCGCCCAGGAGCAGCACCAGGTCTCGGATGTGCTTCTCGGTTCCACCTCCCAGCCGGTGGGTGATGAAGAGCAGCCGCCCGGCGGGCGAGCGCGCCAGCCTGGCGATATCCACAAGCCGCCGCAGCGGCCGTTCCGGGTCGCGGGAGCAATGTTCTTGCACCAGTGGCTCGTAGTCGTGATGGAGGCGGCGCAGTGTTTCCTGCGCTGCTTGGCTGCGGGCGCTGGCCCCGCCGCCGAAGGAAGCGCCGCCCTGGTGAAAGACAAAGGTATCCCCCGCCAGCAGGTGGCGGAAGCCAGCCGCCCGCGCCCGCATGGAAAAGTCGTTTTCCTCACCATATCCCTGTCCGAAATGAAGCGAGTCCAGGTAACCCACCCGCTCGATGCTGCGGCGGGTGACGTAGGCGCAGAAACCGACCGCAGTTGGGATCTCGACATAGCGGCCTGCGTTTACTCCCCGGAAGATATCATCAAGCTGCACTGCATCAAGGTCAGCCGGCAGCGGGTTGGCATGCATGTAGCGGGGATAGCTCGTCAGGGTGGAACTGTTTGAAAACGGGGTGACTGTGGCGATGTCCGGCGCTGAGGCAGCCGCCCGCCGGAGCCGGTCCAGCCAGTCGCCGCTGACCTCCGTGTCGCTGTTGAGGATGACCACATCCCGGTCCGGATGGAGCATCATGCCCAGATTGGTCGAATCGACGAAACCGATGTTGACTTCGTTGCTGAGCAGGGTGATGCTGCCGCCAGCAGCCAGTTCTTCCAGATAAGCAATGATTTCTGGTTCGGGGCTGGCGTCGTTTACGACCACCAGCTCGAACGGCGTCGACTGCCGGTGGATGAGCACGCTCTTCAGGCAGGCCCGGGTTTCCGCCAGGCCGCTATAAACCGGCACGACCACATCGACCACCGGCAGCGGCGGACTCGCCGGCGCCCCCGGTTGCCCGGTTTCCGTTGGTGATGGGGGAATGTCCTGGGTGTCTTTTTTTGGCATGACCGTCCAAGCCCCTGGGCGGCTCCTTTCCCCAAGAGCGGTAAAAGCCGCGGAAATTCGTAACAGCAGCCGAAATACGAGATATTCTATAGAAAAATCCGGGGGCGGGGAACGGCAGCAGGCGGCAGGTTCCCGCAAAACAATATTTGACAGGCCAAGGGCAGGAGGACAAATTGGGAGAGCAGAAGGTCTCGGTCGTCACCGGAGCGGCGGGTTTCATCGGTTCCCACCTCTGCGATTACCTGCTGACCAAAGGCCACCGGGTCATCGGCCTGGACAACCTCAACACGGGGACGCTCCGCAACCTGGAGCACATCGACTCCGGTGATTTCGTCTACAGGAACGTGGATATCACTGAGTTCATCGAGATACCCGGCCGGGTGGATTATGTTTATCACCTGGCCAGCCCCGCCAGCCCCATCGATTACCTGCAGATACCGCTGCACACCCTCAAGGTGGGGGCGGTCGGCACCCGCAACGCCATCGGCCTGGCCAAGTGGAAGCGGGCCCGCTTCCTGATCACGTCCACGTCGGAGGTCTACGGCGACCCGGAAGTGCATCCGCAGACCGAGGATTACTGGGGAAATGTCAACCCCATCGGACCCCGGAGCGTCTATGACGAGGCCAAGCGCTACGCGGAGACCACCACCATGGCCTATCACCGGCAGCAGGGCGTTGACACACGGATCGTACGGCTGTTCAACACTTACGGGCCGCGCATGCGCCCTTACGACGGGCGGGCGGTGCCCACCTTTATCCGCCAGGCGCTGGAGGACAAGCACCTGACCGTGTTCGGCGACGGCAGCCAGACGCGCAGCTTCTGCTATGTCTCCGACCTGGTTGAGGGCATCTACCGGGTGATGGAATGTCATTACCACTCGCCCATCAACCTGGGCAACCCCTCAGAGTACACCATCAAGCAGCTGGCGGAGCTGATCATCAGGATCACCGCCAGCAAGAGCGAGATCATCTACCAGGCTCTGCCCACCGATGACCCCAAGCGGCGCCGGCCCGATATCTCGCGGGCAAAGGAACTGACCGGCTGGGAGCCGGGCGTGGCGGTCGAGGACGGCCTCCAGCGGACCATCGAATGGTTCAGCGAGTACTTCCGGGAGGAAGGGACGTTCTAGCGGGGGGCAAAACTCGGGGCAAAACTCGGGGACACCATACTATTTTATTGCAGGTGTTTTACGGAATGAACGTTCTTTGTATGGAGGCGGGCCTGGGCCGCCAGGTTCTCCCTGAGACTGGCTCACAGGTACCAGGCCGAAGTGAATGAAAAATGAGTCACCTAGCACCAATCGTCATCATTCTCATTGTTTTAGGCGCAGTTGCCTACCGCTCGAAAAGCACGCATTTCGAATGTCCCGAGTGTGGCAATTCTTTTTAGGTTTCAGGCCTGAGCTTTGCCATTGCCCCTCATGTCGGCTTCAGGCGCTATGTCTTCTGTCCCCATTGCGGGCACAGAGGGATGATGGCTCCGGTCAGCGATAAGAATGAGGACGCTTGAAATTCGCGCCGGATGAGGATAGAAGATAAGTCAGGCAATATCCTCGCTTACCACCGGGCGGATGTGGCGTAGCTGGTAACGCGTCGGCTTCCCAAGCCGAAGATCGCGGGTTCGAATCCCGTCATCCGCTCCATTATTTTACCTGCAAATAGGCATTTGGTGGCGGATGCTCTCCCGTTGCTAGCTACTCTAAGATTCTGTTCCAGCAACATTCCCAGCATGACATGACACTGGGTCTCGTGGATCAGTTAGAAAGAAAAAAAAGCTTGTCGACCTATTGGTTCAACAAGGCCTCAGATCTGAAGGCGAGCGCCGGCGCGCTCTGGTTTGTTATAAGAGAAGGAAAAGACCAAGCGCACGACTTTCTGCGTTACGATTCATCATTCGACCTCGGAGTTGCCGTCTGGCCGGTTTATACCATGCTATGCGGTATGTCGCTCGAGCTTCTGTATAAGGCGATTATCCTCGAGCGAGGGCAAGAGCCAGAGAAAACCCATGACCTATGCAGACTTGCCTCTGCGGCTTCTGTTGTCGTTGATGTCGAGGAAATACCGACCCTCCGCATTCTATCGAGTTACATAAGTTGGGTAGGGAGGTATCCGGTTCCCACCGGCAAAGACCCAAGAACCTCTTTTGAAGAGCATGTTAAGTTGGAGTGGGATCATCTATGGGAAGTCAACGGAAACTCGATGACGCCAATTAAGCACCGAAACGAGAAACTGACTTGGCCAAATGTTGAGAAACTCTGGCGTACTGCTTCGACGGTTTATCGGAATCTTCGGCAATGAAGTGCTAGCACTGTCCTCCTTTTCAGAACAGCAAATACTTTCGAATGATAGCGGCGGCACGTCGCCATGAAATCGTGCCTGTGCGACCCCATTTCTCGCTTGCGTCGAATACCGTCAGCCTTTCCGTTACCTATCTCCGATGCGCAGGAGCTCGGAAACACGAGGACTGGAAATTACAGCAGCCCTGGCGTTAGGTGCTGGCCTTTTCGGTTAGCGGGCACCCAAAACCGGCCACAACTATATCGAATGACACCCCGTTGAAAATCAGGCCGCTGGCGAATACGTGGCTCCTGACGCCTCAGAAGTTTTCCATCCTTGCCAGTCAGCTCCTCGCCCCTCTTTGACACATTAAATTAATAGTATTATCATTTTTTCAATACTGAGCATTGAAAGGAACTTTGTTGTCTAAGAAGATGGTTTTAATAGCGGCCATTTCTGTCATGGCTCTCTTGCCGGCTTCATTGCTGGTTTCAGGGTGCGGATCCAGCACCGGTGATGCCGCGGATACAGCCCAACTGCAACAGCTTCAACGGCTTTTTGCGGTCAGAATCAAGAAGCAAAACCAGGAAGTCGATTTTCAGACCGTGGATCAGGATGATTCCTCGCTGGTCAGCGGGACGACCAAGACCAGGCAGCAGGGCGCCAAGGGAGTCCGGCAGGTCAGTTACGCGACCATCTATCTTTTTGGGAATGAATTTTTTCGCCTTCCAATCGAAACCAGAATCGTAACGCCGCCGGTAAACCAGATTGTGTCAGTGGGCACGGCCCAGCCAAGCACCCGAGGCCGGGGCGGCCAGACGGCTAATGAGACGGCCGATGCGGAGTACCAGGCGGAGAAGGCCGCCGCCGCGGCCAGACTGCGGGCAGAGGTTGAGGCGAGATATGCAGCTGAGACCGCGGCCACAGAGCACGTGATCCGGTGTATGGGCTTGCCGCCAAATACGCCTGGCTGTTAATCACGGCCCATTCATGCAGGGACTTCCTTGATCCGTGGCGCCGTCAAGCGCGCATCCATCTATCTCTCTCTGCCGAACCAAAGTAGTATACTTTTCCCATGGAGGCAGGAAATTCATGAATGGCCGCTGGCGCTCCGACCTCAAGTGGGTCTTTGGCATCTCCTTTACGATCAGTCTCGCCGCGTTTCTGCTGGTGCTGGCTTTCTTTCAGTTCACGTCCGGCGGCGAGGCCCAGCGCACCATCAACGCGATGAACCAGCCGGTGCTGGCCCAGCCCCAGCTGATGCGGGACCTCTCGCTGGCCGCTCCTGACTTGAGCAGTTTCCTCACCAGCCCGGATTTCGCCGCCCAGGTCTACAACAACCCGTCGCTGCTCAAGCAGAAGATCGACGCCATCCCTGACTCGCTGGGCCCGTCACAGACAGCGGCCGCCGACGCGAGCGGCGGTGAATCACAGACAGCGGCCGCCGCGGGCATCGGCGCCTCCCAGACCGGCGACAGCCTGGGCAGCGGCGTCAAGGCGGCTCTTGGCGTCTACAGTCTGCCGGTGGCCGCAACCAACGGTGTCGTCCATCGGGTGCTCAAGGTATTTCTTTTCCTGCTTCTGGCAGCGCTGGTCATCTTCGGGGCGCCTTTCATTTATTTCAGCCGCGGCGTGGGGCGGCTGGTGAGCGCCGGCGTCAGTTTTGCGGTTGCTTCCTGGGCGCCGCTGCTCTGGTTTATAGCCTGGAACCGCGGCCTATCCGGCTGGATCTCACAGGCTCCGGCCGCCGCCGGCGACCAGCGCCAGCTCATCAGCGACGTCATGCGCCCGTGGGTGGGCAACTTTCTGGGCGAGGCTCTTTCTGTGTACCGGTTGGCCGCATTCCTGGCCCTGGCGCTTCTGGTTGCGGCCGGGGTGGCAACGCTGGCGTTTCGCGAGCAGCGGCGGCCTAGCCGCCCCGTCTCGATCTCAGAACCCGCCAGCCGAACCGCGGCAGCGCCACCATCCGGCGGGCGCGGGTAGGCTCCAACCACAGGCGGAAGAGCCATTCCAGGCCCAGCCTGCGGAAGGGGCGCGGCGCCCGGGGCACTTCTCCGGAG
>JAJYIN010000116.1 GCA_021790075.1 Actinomycetes bacterium
GGTGCTTGCTTGCTGCTGCACAGTTTATCGGACGCAAGGGGCGGGAGTCAAATGGGGAAACTCGGGGACACCATACCATTTTTTTGCAGGGGTTTTATCACCGGTTGAACATATCATTCCCGGCTGCAATATAATTGCCGGTGGCAGGAACCCGATCCCGGGAGAGTATTGGCGAAATCCACCAACACCCGCAAGGCGCAGCTCCTGGTTATTCTTGCCGTCGCGGCCATCATCGTCGTGGCGGGACTGATCGTACTTCTGGTGCGAGCCCTGGGAGGCGACCGGCCGGCGCCCAGCGGCGCCATTACCAGCCTCTCGACCCAATCGAAAAAGCCAGAGACGCAATCCATGCCCCCGGGGGTAACGACAGACCGGACGGCTCAATCACAACCCGTCCGGCAGCCGGGGCAGCCGGTGACCACGCCGGCCGCGGCCGCGGACACAACCGGCATCCACCAGGAGGACTGGGCGGCGCTGCTGGGAGTGGCGCGCCAGGCCACCGACCCTGGGGCGTCGACCCGGGGCTACCTGGATTCGGTGATTTACACGGATCTCACCTGTGACGGGCGGGACGACGCCCTGGTGCTGGTGCGGATGCCGGGGAGCGGCGCATACCTTACCTATTATATTTATTCCGACGAGGGAAGCGGGCCGACACAGCTGTTTAAGAAAGCAGATATCAGCCACGGCCAGGTCCAGATGGGCTCCCTGCCGTGCAGTTTTGAGGACACCGAGCCGGTCTACGGCCCGGGCGAACCCGAATGCTGCCCCAGCCAGCTCAAGAAGACCACTTACACCTGGGCGGCCAGCGCCAAGGTGTTCGTGGAAACGACCGTCAAGACGGTTCCCGCTTCCTAGCCCTTCCTAGAGCCGGCCCTCGATTATCTCGTCCAGCACTTCCGGCTCCGCCAGCGTCGAGGTGTCCCCCAGGTCCTCTTCCCGCGTCCGGCCCGCGGCCACCTTCCGCAGGATGCGCCGCATGATCTTGCCGCTGCGGGTCTTGGGCAGGCCGCTGGTGAACTGGATCTTGTCCGGCTTGGCGATGGGGCCGATCTCGTTCTGCACGTGTGACCGCAGCACCCGGCGCATGTCGTCAGAACCGTCGTAGCCCTGCTTGAGGATGACATAGGCATAGATGCCGTTCCCTTTCACTTCGTGCGGGAAGCCGACCACAGCCGCCTCGGCCACGGCCTCGTTTGACACCAGCGCCGACTCGATTTCCGCCGTGCCCAGCCGGTGGCCGCTGACATTGACAACATCGTCAATGCGTCCCAGCAGCCAGTAGTCGCCGTCCGCGTCCACGCTGGCGCCATCGCCGGTAAAGTATTTGCCCGGGAAGCGCTCGTAGTAGACTTCGCGCACTCTCTTGTGCTCCGGGTCGCCGTAAGTGCCGCGCAGCATCCCCGGCCAGGGCCGGTCAATGACCAGGTAGCCCCCCTCGCCGGCAGCCGCCGTGGTGCCGTCCTTGCGCACCACCTGCGGCACCACCCCTGGAAACGGGCGGTTGGCCGAGCCCGGCTTCAGCGTCATCGCACCGGGGAGCGGCGTGATCAGGATGCCGCCGGTCTCGGTCTGCCACCAGGTGTCGACGATCGGCAGGCGGCCGCGGCCCACCTGCTCGTGATACCACATCCAGGCCTCCGGGTTAATGGGCTCGCCGACCGTTCCCAGCAGCCGCAGGCTGCGCATGGGATGTGGCGCCACCCACTCGGGACCGTGTTTCATCAAAGCCCGGATGACCGTCGGCGCCGTGTAGACGATGCTCACTTTGTGCTTGTCAACGATTTGCCACAACCGGTCCGGCGCCGGATAAGTGGGCACGCCCTCGAACATGAGGGTGGTGGCGCCGTTGCTCAAGGGACCGTAGACGACATAACTGTGGCCGGTGATCCAGCCGACGTCGGCAGTGCAGAAGTGGAGGTCGGTTTCGTGATAATCAAATATCCACTTGAAGGTCAAATGCGTATAGAGCAGGTAGCCGCCGGTTGTGTGCAGCACCCCTTTGGGCGTGCCGGTGGAGCCGCTGGTGTAAAGGATGAACAGGGGGTCCTCGGCGTCCAGCTCCTGCGGCCGGCAGTAGTCCTCGATATCGGGCGCCTCCATCTCGTCCTGCCACCAGACATCGCGCCCCTCCTCCATGGGCACGACATGGCCCTGGAGCCGCTCCACCACGATCACCTTGTCAACGGAGGGGCACTGCCGGAGCGCCTCGTCGGCGGTGGCCTTTACGGGCACCATCTTGCCGCCGCGCAGGCCGCCGTCGGCGGTGATCAGGATCCTGGCGCCGCAGTCACGGATGCGGTCGCCAAGCGAGCCGGCGCTGTAACCGGCGAACACCACGCTGTGAATGGCGCCAATGCGGGCACAGGCCAGCATGGCAATGGCCAGCTCCGGGACCATCGGCAGGTAGATGCTCACCCGGTCGCCGCGGCCGACGCCGTGCTTTGACAGCACGTTGGCGAAGCGGTTGACTTCCAGGAAGAGCTGCTGGTAGGTATAGGTCCGGTACTCGCCGCCGTCCGACTCCCAGATGAGGGCGGCCTTATGGCGGCGCCAGCCGTCCAGGTGCCGGTCGAGGCAGTTGTACGAGGCGTTCAGTTGCCCGCCGATGAACCATGCCACCTCCGGCACGCTGAAGTCATATTCCAGCACCTTGTCCCACTGCTTGAACCAGTGCAGGTGCTCGGCGGCCATCTCCGCCCAGAAACCCTCCGGATCCTCCACCGAGCGCCGGTAGAGTTCCTCGTATTGCTCCATGCTCCTGATGTGGGCTTCCCGGCTGAACTCCGGGGGCGGCGGGAAGATGCGCTCCTCATGCTTGAGCACGGCGATAGCGTCGCCGTGCGCGGTGGGCGGCTGCAGGTCCGGGCCTGGCGGCGCCGGGTCTCCCGCACCGCTCCGCCCGGCATCAGCCTGCGGATTCTGGAAGCCGTCTTGGTTTTTTTTCTTGGCCACGAAAAACTCCTTCTTCCTGATTAAGCGCATTTGAGATAGATTCTTAAAAGTCTAGCAGGGAAAAGCCGCCCCTAAAACCCGCTATCCAGCAGCGCCAGATATCCCTCTTTACTCCCCCGCCACCCGCAGATATACTTGCTTCCCGCCCGGAGTGTTAAAGATGTCCATTCCGGGGAAGCCTACTGGGAATTAGTCGATGGAGGGAGCATGGAAGACCTGAGCAATCAGCTGAAGCAGTTCGCCGCGGAGCGCGACTGGGAACAGTATCACTCGCCCAAGAACCTGGCCATGGCCCTGAGCGTCGAGGCAGCCGAGATCGTCGAGCATTTCCAGTGGCTGACGCAAGAGGAAAGCCGTAACCTGGAAGCGAAGAAACTGGAAGAGGTCGAGGAAGAGATCGCCGACGTGCTCATCTACTTGACCGAGCTGGCCGCCACCCTGGGTTTCGACCCGCTGGCGGCCGCCCGGGAGAAGATCGAGTTGAACCGTCGCCGCTATCCGGCCGACATGGTGCGGGGCAAAGCGCTCAAGTATACCGATTACTCAGCTGAGGAAGAAGGCCGGGAACTGGGAAGTTAGGGCGGCTGCCAGGAGCCAGGAACGGTATGACTGGCGCCGGGCACCCGCTCTCACGGGCGCCCCGCATAAAATGATCATTCAGCTCGTGAGCGCTTTTTTACCCAATCCCGTGACCGGCAAACCTGTAAAGTTCAGCGGCGTGGAAACTGACCGCTTCCGGCTGCAGCCGCTGCCTGCGCACGCGCCCCACTCCCCTGAGACAGACGGAACCCTTTCCCACAGTGCTCAAGTCCAGCTGTAGCCCTTCAATGGTGAGGGACAGGCCGGACCCGCGGATATACAGGTCGCCTTCAATGCCCTGAAGCCGCAGGATCTCGCCGGGTCTGATCGCGTGCAGGCTTCCCCCGGCCTCCACCAGGCCGTCACCACTGGCCGTCAGCGTGCCGCCGGCGATTGTGCCGAATACCGAGCGCTGCCCGCATATTCAATAATTCCGCGTCCTGAGGTCATCTCAATCTCCTTTTCCGCCCACCCCAGGCCCGCGAGGCTGCTTGTCTGCCCGTGTCATAAGCTATAACGCCCCTGTAAATCTGCGGTCATGGCCTTGTAAATTATTTGTAATATTTTTCTCTTCCAGCCCGGTTCTCTATAATGCAGGGAATGGCCGCTGACTTTGGCAAAATTGCAGTTTTTTGGGATAAATCGTTCCTCTGGGGACTGATTGCTTACCGGACGTTCCGGGACCTGGGGCTCGATTTCGATCTGCTTGAGGCCGCCGACATCCGCGCCGGACGGCTGGCGGGCCACGATCTGGTCTTCGTTCCCGGCGGCTGGGCGAGCGATAAGATGCGGGAGTTGGGGGAAGAAGGCGCCGGAGCAGTGCGGTCATTCGTGGCGGCCGGTGGCGGTTACCTGGGTTTTTGCGGGGGCGCCGGTCTGGCGCTCAGCCATGACAGCGGCCTGGGGCTGGCGCGGTTCGGCCGCCTGGCCACCCGCGCCCGCGTCCCCAGTTTCAGCGGCCTCATCAGCCTGAAGCAGGAGGCCGGCGGACACCCCGTCTGGGCCGGCGTTGCCGACGGCGCTGAGTTTCATGCCTGGTGGCCCGGACAGTTCGCCGTCAGCGATGACGCAGACGCCCGCGTGCTGGCCACTTATGGCCGCCCGGGAGCAGGAGCTTTTGTTACCGACTTGCCGGTGGACTCCCGGGTGGACTGGGACATGTGGGAAGAGTATTACGGCATCAATCTCGACCCGGAGCGCCTGCTGGGGGAGCCTGCGGTGATGGAAACCACGTACGGCCAGGGAAGGGTGATCCTCTCCTACCTCCATTTTGAGACCCCGGGAGATGAAACCGGCCGGAAAGCGCTTCTCAACAGCCTCGCCTACCTGGTGGGGAAGGAAGCCCCGGCCGGAATCTCCGGCGGCCTCTCCGTACCGGGGCCAGCCGCACCGGCGCCGGCGCAAGCCTCCATATCGCCGCAGGTCCGGGCCGATTCGCCTGCGCCGCCACAAGCCATCTCCACCCAGCCAAGGCCTGAAGCTGACGCCGCCGGCATCGCCCGGGAACTCACTCTGGCCGCCGCCGGTCTGATTGATTTCGGCCGCAGAAACTTCCTCTGGTGGGATCGCAACAGCTGGCTGCTGCAGTGGCGCCGCGGCGTCAGGGGAATCGAGTACAGCACCATTATGGCCATGTTCAGTGAGATATCCACCCGGACGGAGCGTTTGCCTGAGGAGCCTGCTGCGGAACTGACGGCGAAACTGGCGCGGTTGCGGCTGCTGGCCCTGCCGTTCCTGGAGGAAGCCGCCGGGCTCCTGCTGCTGGAGCGCTACGCCATGGGCCGTGGCCCCTTAAGCCCCCTCAAGACCCGCGATCCGCGCATCCAGGAACTGCGGGAGAGGCTTTTTTCCACTTCAAAAAGATGCGGCGGCAAGTATGAAGAGATCGTCGACCTGGCAGATGAGATCCTGCTGCCGCTGCTGCGCCGGCAGCTGGAAGAATACCAGCCGAGGAAGCAGTGAGGGCGCGGCGCCTCCGGCGCCGCGCCCTCATCAATAATCAAAACACTCCCGGCTTTGCCGGCTGGCCCGCCTTGTCCCCTGGGCCTTCCGTCTGCCGTGCTCCTTCCCCTTACCAGGAAGCCGTCTTGTTCTCCTCGACCAGTTCCACGAAACCGTCATAGTCGATCTCGTTGACACCGGCGATGAGCTTGTCGACGCCGCGCATGGCCAAGTCTTCCCTGAGCACGTAGAGTTTGTGGTCCTGCGCGACGCCTGCCATCCTGTCGGCAATCCTGGTGCCGGCCATGGCGGCATAGATCCCGTCCTCGTAAAGCAGGATGGGAGAGCCTTTGGAAGCATACCGGAGACAGTCTTCGAGGCTGTTTGACTCGAACGGCGACTCGTTTATCAAGTGAAGCATGTTCCTCCTTTCCAACCTTGTCATTGCCGGAAACCGGTGTGAAGCCGGGTCCGGCTTCCGGCCAGCGGCCCGCCCGCAGGCATGCGGACGCCGCGAACGTTTAAAACATGAAGAAGTTCTTCTGCTCCTCCATCATCTTCTCCACCTGGCCCGACTCGATGACCTCGGGCTCGATGACGAAATCCTCCATCGTCAGGCCGCGTTCTTCCATCGACTGGCGGTCGATGAAGATTTTCTCGATATCATAGGCTTCCAGCGCCCGGAAAGTCGGGGAGAAGTCCTTGATGCCGGTTCCGGAGTTGTCCATCCCCTTCTTGATGGTCAAGACGCCGTCATCGATGAACAGCACGCTGATGTCCTGGTCGTAGGCGCCCATGATGAGCACGTTCTCCAGGCCTTCGAAAGCATAGATGCTGCCGTACGGAGCCGTACGGAAGACGATCATGAGTTTTGCCATTTCATCATTCACAAAGATTCACCCCTTCCCTAAGCTCTGAATTCGACGACGCGGTCGGCTTCGATGGCGAGCTCGGTGAGCATGCCCAGCCCGCCAATCTTGAAGCCCTCGGCAATTACCTCATCAGTGATGCCGCGCCGCTTGGCAGCCGCGACGCAAACGATAAAATCGATATTGTTCTCCGTGGCCAGCGCCGACCACTGCTTCTGGATGTGGCGGTCGTCCGACTGCGGCTCCATCAGCCTGGTGGAGTTGAGCACACCGTCCTGGTAGAAGAACACGCGCAGAATCTCATGCCCTTTGGCCAGCGCGGCCTTGGCAAAGTGGTAAGCGCTGTCGGAGGCCTCGTGCTGGTACGGCCCTTCTGTTATCAGAATCCCGAATTTCACACCTGTCACTCCTTCCTGGTTTAATGGATGCAATTCCGCCGGAAAAACAAGCAGAGGCAAAACGTGGACGTGAATATATGCCGCGTACCCCGCGCCCCGCGCGCTATCGTATATCCGCCACGCAGTGATGTCAACACAGAACCAGGGTTCCGGCCGTTTGCGAGCCGGAAGCCAGGATTCGTCAAGTCACTTCCCCCTGTCCGCGCGCGGGTCCATCATATCGGGGACCGTCTATACCGCGATTGCCATCCTTCCCCCTG
>JAJYIN010000117.1 GCA_021790075.1 Actinomycetes bacterium
CGGTACGGCCGCTGTAGCGATATGGCTGCCGCGGTATCTTCTGGCCGGCGCGCCGGTAGCCGGACGGCGGGGCCGCCTTTTGTATGCCATCAAATACCGGCAGCTTCGCAACCAGGTTCCTGATCAGGCTGTCGAGGTCGTGCATGTCAAGTCCGCCAAGCGCCCCCAGTCCGGTCAGCCAGCGCCAGCTTTCCCTGACGCCGTCCCCGGGCTCAAAAACCTTGAAGAAGCGCTGCGCCCTTCCCTCACAGCTGACAAGGGTGCCGCTGGCCTCCGCAAAGGCAGCGGCGGGCAGCACCACCTCGGCGGCTTCGGTAACTGCAGTAGGCAGGAAGTCAAGGGCGATCAGGTGCGGAGCACCCAGCAGCACGTCGACGTCAGCGGCGGCCGCGCGGCGGATCAGGTCGTTTTCGAGGACGATCAGGGTGTCGGCGGCGCCGCTGTGGATCTTTTCGACGATCCCGGAGAGGTTTGGACTGTCATGGGCGCCGCCCATGAGGGCGGCGCCCATGCTGTTGGCCTCAGGAAGCACGAATGACAACAGCGCAGGACGTTCTTTAGTCGACAGGGCCGCGGCGACACCGGCGGCCGCCTCCACAACGGCCATGCTCCCCAGGCCGGCGCCCGACACCACCAGCGGCTGCTCGGCATCCTTCAAAGCGGAAGCGATCCGGGCGGCGAGTTCCCGCTGTTCCTCATCCAGTTCCGGGACCCCGGCGGACGCCTCCCGCTTCTGGCGGCCATGCTCGCGGACACCAGGGGTGGAACCGCTGAGCTTAAGGGCAACAGCATGCCCCAGCCGCGCGATGTCCCCCGGCGCCGCCCGGTAGGTAACCGCAGCGATATCATCCAGGCGGGTGGCCGCTGGAGTCGCCATGAATAGCGGTCCTCTCGCCTCCTGGAGGGCGTCGCGGCCGGCATTGTCGTCCCAGCGCGGGATACGCAATTCCACCAGCTGCCGGAGCGGCTGCCGGCGCACTGATTGCCGCAGGCACAGGGCCAGGAGCGGCGCCGTGTTGCTGACGTCTTCGCCCAGCACCAGGACGGCGTCCGCAGCCAGTACTTCGGCCAGGGAGGGCGAGCGGGCGGGCCCGCTCTTGAGGAAACGGATCATGGCCAGGGCGATGTCGAGCTCGCTGTCGGAGAGCCCGGGCGTGAAGTTACCGGCTCCCACCAGCGACAGGAGCGCAAAATTCGCCTCCAGCGAGGCCCGCGGCGAACCGATGCCGGCCACTCCAGACGCCGAGTCGAGCAGCCGGCTCACGTGCGCAGCAGCAGTCCTGGCGCTCCGGGCCCGCACGCGGCCGCCTTCCCGCACCAGCGGCCGGCGGATGCGCTCCGGGCTGTTGACAAACCCGTAGCCGTACCGTCCCCGGTCGCAGAGGAAGTAACCGTTGACCGCCCCGTTGAACCGGTTTTGAATGCGCCTCAGTAAACCGTAACGCTCACCAGGAATAGTATTGCAGCCCAGGCCGCAATGCACGCACACCGAAGGCGCGGTCGTGAGGTCCCACTTGCGCGTGTAGTGCTCCTTGAAGCTCCTGTCGGTAAAGACGCCGGTGGGGCAGATCTCCACCAGGTTGCCGCTGAACTCACTCTCCAGGGCGCCATCCTCCATGCGGCCGAAATAAACCTGGTGGTTGAGGGAGAAGGCGCCGAAGTCACGGCCGCCGGCGTAATCGCGGTAGAAGCGCAGGCAGCGGTAGCACTGAATGCAGCGGTTCATCTCATGGTTGATAAAGGGGCCGAGATGCTGGTTGCGGAAAGTGCGCTTGCGGCCCCGGTAACGGCGGTAGGCGTGGCCGGTCATCACGGTCATGTCCTGCAGGTGGCACTCGCCGCCCTCGTCGCAGACGGGGCAGTCGTGGGGATGGTTTATCATCATCCACTCGATTACGCGGGCGCGGAATTCATACACCTCGGAGTCGGCGATCGAGATGCGGGTCCCCTCAGCAGCCGGGGTCATGCAGGCCATCACGATACGCCCGCGCGCATCGTCCCCATCCCTGAACTGCTTGACGGCGCACTGGCGGCAGGCCCCCACTGAATGCAGCGCCGGGTGCCAGCAAAAATACGGCAGGTCAAAACCGAGCGAGAGACAGGCATCCAGGAGGTTGATGCCGTCCGGCACCTCGTATTCCCGTTCTTCAATGAATATCTTCGCCATCGTGCCTGCTTCCTAATGCCAGGGACATTGCTTTTCATTGATATGCCGCTCGAAATCGCCGCGGAAGTATTTGAGCGCGCTCTGAAGCGGCTCCATTGCGCCGGGCGCCAGGGCGCAGTACGTATAGCCCGGCCCCAGCAGCCGGCAGTGCTCCTCCAGCAGCTCGAGGTCGCCGGGCCGGCCCTCGCCCGCCTCGATCGACTCCAGGGTGGCCGTCACCAGCTGCAGGCCGCCCCAGCAGGGAGTGCACCAGCCACACGATTCGCGGGCAAAGAAGCGCTCCAGGTTGAGGACCATCCCTACCGGACAGACGCTGTCGTCCAGAATGATGATGGTGCCCGTCCCCAGGCGGCTGCCGGCTTTTTCCACCGAACCGAAATCCATCGGCACTTCGAAGTGCTCAGAGGTCAGGAAGTCCGTGGAAGCGCCGCCCGGCAGCAGTCCGCGCAGACGGTAGCCATGCTGCATGCCGCCGGCGTGTTCCTCGACGATCTCGCCCAGGGTGGTGCCCAGGGGCAGCTCCCAGCAGCCCGGCCGGTTGACGCGGCCGCTGACGCCATAGAGCTTGCTGCCGCCCTCACCGGTGAGGCTGAGGCCGCGGAACCATTCGGCGCCGTGACTGACAATATGAGGAATATTACATATGGTCTCGACGTTGTTGACCACTGTCGGCCGCCCCCAGACGCCGACCGACTGCGGGTAGGGCGGCTTGGAGCGGGGGTTGGCGCGGCGGCCTTCCAGGGCGTTCAGCAGGCCGGTTTCCTCGCCGCATATGTAGCGGCCGGCGCTGACATGAAGGTAGAGTTCCAGCCCGAAGCCAGAGCCGAGGATATCCGGACCCAGGTATCCGGCCCGGTAGGCCTCAGCGATGGCGTGCTCCAGCCGGAGGGCGGCCAGGCGGTACTCCCAGCGCAGGAAAATGTAGGTAATCTCCGCCTGGATGGCGTAGGCCGAGAGCACGGTCCCCTCGATGAGCTGGTGAGGGTCGCCTTCCAGCAGCAGCCGGTCCTTGAACGTGCCCGGCTCCATCTCGTCCGCGTTGACAACCAGATATTTGGGGCGCGGCGCGCCGTCTTCCATGGGCACGAAGCTCCATTTGTCGCCGGTAGGAAAGCCCGCGCCGCCGCGGCCCCTGAGGCCTGAGTCCTTGACCGCCAGCCGTACCTCCTCCGGCGTCATCTCACTGAGCCCCCGGCGCAGTGCCGTATAGCCTCCCCGGGCCTCGTAACTCTTCAGGTCTGGAGGTGTTTTACTTGGCCCGATGTTTGCGGTCAGCGGGATTTCCAAGCGGAGCAGACTCCTTTCCGGTCCCTTCTAGGTGTATGAGGCAAGCAAGTCATCGATGCTCTCCGCGTCCAGGTTGGTATAAAGCTGTTCGTCGACCATCATCACCGGCGCCCGGTCGCAGGCGCCCAGGCAGGCGCTCGGCAGGAGCGTAAAGCGGCCGTCCGCTGTGGTCTCGCCCAGCGCGATCCCCAGGCGGCTGCGCAGGTAGTCGCGGACGCTGCCGTAACCCATGATCCAGCAGCTGACGCTGTCGCATACCAGGATCACGTGCCGGCCGGCGGGGCGCCGGAATATGAGGTTGTAAAAAGTTGCCACGCTGTCGAGCTCGTCCGGGGACATTCCCAGATGCTGGGCCACCGCCCGGACCATGTCGTCGTCGACCCAGCCGCGAAAGCGTTGCACGATCTTGAGGGCGTCGATGCAGACGGCGGCACGGCTCCCATATTTGGAGGCCTCAGCCTCGATTTCCTTTAGTTCGTGGTCACTTAACATAGCACTGCTTTATGTTGTTACCATACATTGCCAATCTCACCGGTCCACATCGGCGAGCACGTAATCGATGCTGCCCAGGATTGCCAGCAGGTCCGGGATCATGCCGCCGCGGCAGATCAGCGGGATCATCTGCAGGTGGGGGAAAGAGGGGGTGCGGATGCGGACACGGTAGGGCATGGTGCCCCCATCGCTGATGAGATGATAACTGTTGAGGCCCTTGGCTGCCTCGACCGCCACCGCCGCTTCGCCGGGAGGGATCACCGGTCCCCAGCTGACACCCAGGAAATGGTTGATCAACGTCTCGATATCGTGCATGGTCTGCTGCTTGCGCGGCGGGCAGGCCAGGGGGTGGTCCGACATGAAGGGGCCGCCCGGCATGTTGCGGACGCACTGCTCGATGATCCTCAGGCTCTGGCGCATCTCTTCCACGCGCACTACGGCGCGGTCGTAGCAGTCGCCGTGATCGGCGGTGGGTATATCGAATTCGAACTGGTCATATCCCGAATATGGCCGCTTCTTGCGGTAATCCCATCCCAGGCCGCAGGCGCGAAGACCCGGGCCCGTCACTCCCCATTCGATCGCCTCGGCCAGGGTGTAGGAGCCGACACCCTGGGTGCGCGCCCGGAAGATGCGGTTCTTCATGACGATGCGGTCGTATTCATCCAGGCGCGGCGGCAGGTAATCGAGGAAATCGGTGACGAGCTTCTCCCAGCCGCGGGGCAGGTCCTGGGCGACGCCGCCGATGCGGAACCAGTTGGGGTGCATGCGGTCACCGCAGATGGCGGCAATGATGTCAAAGATGCGCTCCCGGTCGGTGAACATGTAAAAAACGGGTGACATGGTGCCCAGGTCCTGGGCGAAGGTGCCGTACCAGACCAGGTGGCTGGCGATGCGGAACAGCTCCGCGAGCATCACCCGGATCACCTGCGCCCGCTCCGGCGCCTCGATGCCCGCCAGCCGCTCCACCGCCATCACATAAGGGAAGTTATTGAGGACGCCGCCGAGATAGTCGATGCGGTCGGTATAAGGAATATAGGTATGCCAGGACTGCCGCTCGCCCATCTTCTCCGCCCCCCGGTGGTGATAGCCAATATCGGGAACGGCATCAACGATCACCTCGCCGTCAAGCTGCAGCACGATCCGGAGGAGGCCGTGCGTGCCGGGGTGCTGGGGACCGACGTTGAGAAAGAGGAAATCTGTCTCCCGCCCGTGACGTTTCATTCCCCACTCACCGGGATCGAACTGGAGCGCCTCCTCCTCGCTGATCTCCCGGGCCTCGGGAAGCTCAAAGGGAGGCATGTCAGTAGCGCGGGCCGGATGCTCCTTGCGAAGCGGATGGCCTTCATATGTTGGCGGCATCAGGATCCGCCGCAAATGCGGGTGGCCGTCGAAACCGATACCGAACATGTCCCAGGCCTCGCGTTCATACCAGTTTGCAGCTGGCCACAGACCTGTGATGCTGGCGGTGGTTGGTTTTTCTCCTCCCAGGGCAGTCTTGAGACAGACGTCGCGGTTTCCTTCCAGCGACAGCAGGCGGTAGACGAGGGTGAAGCCGCCGGCGGACCGGGGGATGTGGACCCGCTCGCGCTCGTCGATGGCGCTCAGGTCAAACAGCATGCTGTAAGGCGGGACTATGTCATGCTTGAGGTAGGCAAGCACCTTGTGTATCAGATCAGGTCTGACCCAGAAGGCGTCATCCCTGCCGGCTTCGGCCTGGACGCCTGCCTCAGCGCCTTCGGCGCCGCCAAAGCGCTGTCTGAGATCCTCCGCCAGGGACCTGTCTGTCACCGGGCTTTCCATCAGACCTCATCGGGTGGCCGCAATCTGTCTGCCTGCACTCTTCCCTGCCGCTTCAGATCACGCTGGGAGGAACGATCGGCGCGCAACACCGATTGTTCGCCTGCGGCCCAGCTGAGCGGGCGCTTCTCTGCGCCGACGGCTTTTTCCAGAAGCAGCAGGCCCTCCATGAAAGCGTCGGGGCGGGGAGGGCATCCGGGCACGTAGACGTCGACGGGGAGGAACCTGTCAACGCCTTGCACGACGCTGTAGATGTCGTACATCCCGCCGGAGTTGGCGCAGGAGCCCATGGAAACGACCCAGCGGGGCTCCATCATTTGCTCGTAAAGCAGCTTGATGATCGGCGCCATCTTCATGAAGACGGTGCCGGCGACCACCATCATGTCGGCCTCACGGGGAGTGCCCCGGATGACCTCGGCGCCGAAACGGGAGATGTCGTATTTGCTGGTGATGCTGGTGGCCATCTCTACATAGCAGCAGGAAAGGCCGAAGTTGAAAGGCCAGATGGAGTTCTTGCGCCCCCAGGCGATCATGTCCCGCAGGCGGGCGAACGCCAGCAGGCGGCTGACGGCACGGGCGGCGTCTGTGGGGGGGAGGGCTGCCTTCGTGTCAGGCCTCCGCATCATCCGCGCAGGCGGTCATTTTCCTTTGGGATGTCCATGGCCAGCCGGCGCCGCCGGCGCGGCCCCCAGTCCAGTTGACCCTGGCGCCACAGATAGGCCAGCGCCGAGCCCAGGACCCCGATGAAGATGACGATCTCGGCATAGCCCGTCCATCCCGCCTGGCGCACCGCCAGCGCCCAGGCAAAAATGAATACGGCCTCCAGGTCGAAGATGACGAAGAACATGGCGTTCTGGTAGAACTTGACATCGAAGCGCACCCGGGCGGAACCGGTGGACACGATTCCCGACTCATAAGGCTTGCCGGTCTCGGCGTCGCGGTGGCGCTGGCCCAGAAGGTAGGAAAGGGTGAGGATGGCGCTCACCAGCGCCAGCGCGGCGGCAAAATAAACGAGCAGGGGCCAGAGGACTGCTTCCATGTTTCCTCCCGGAAATTGCGGACAGCACACGCCGGCCGGTTGACCGGATTCTTAAAGAGACTATTTCCCGCCGGACGGGCGGCTCAAACAAAACTCGGGGACACCATACTATTTATTTGCAGGTGTTTTGCGTTGCAAATATTTTTCCCCTTCATTGGTCGAAGAACCACCAAGAAAAATACTCCAAATATTGGAAAGCAAAATACCTGCAAATAAA
>JAJYIN010000118.1 GCA_021790075.1 Actinomycetes bacterium
GGTGGCGGTCGAACTTGACATAGCTTCAGAGTTTAGGTACAGAAACCCGGTGCTTTCGCCGTCGACCCTGGTGGTGGGCATCTCCCAGTCGGGAGAGACCGCCGATACGCTGGCGGCGATGCGGCAGGCCCGCGGCATGGGAGCCAAGGTGCTGGCGATCACCAACATCATGGGCAGCCAGGCCACCCGCGATGCGGACGGGGTCCTTTACACGCGCGCCGGCCTGGAGATCGGCGTAGCCGCCACCAAGTCGCACGTGGCCCAGATCGCCGCAATCCACCTGCTGGCGCTCTACCTGGCGCAGATCAGGGGCACGCTGCCGCCGGAGGAGA
The DNA here is from genome assembly GCA_021790075.1 of Actinomycetes bacterium. GTDB lineage: Bacteria > Actinomycetota > Thermoleophilia > BMS3ABIN01 > BMS3ABIN01 > JAJYIN01. The sequence goes on from JAJYIN010000118.1 coordinate 333, forward strand.
TCGCGGCCCTGGGGGCGGAGTTGCGGGAGATCCCCGGGCTGCTGCGGCAATATCTAAAGAACGAATCGATGACCCATGAGATTGCCAAGCGCTATTACGACCAGCCTTTCTTCCTTTACCTCGGGCGCGGGGTGGGCCTGCCGGTCTGCCTCGAAGGTGCGCTGAAGCTGAAGGAGATCTCCTACATCCCCACGGAGGCCTACGCCGCCGGCGAGATGAAACACGGCCCCATCGCCCTGCTGGACAAAGGCTCCCCGGTGGTAGTGGTGGCCACCGGCGGCCATGTCTATGACAAGGTTGTCTCCAACATCGAGGAGGTCCGCGCCCGGGACGCGGCCGTGATCGCGGTGGCCACCGAGGGCAACGAGGGCATCCGCGCCTATAGTGACGACGTCATGTACGTGCCGGCGAGCTCGGAGATGCTCTCACCGCTGCTGTCGGTAGTGCCGCTGCAGCTGCTGGCCTACCATGTCGCGCAGCTGAAGGGCTGTAACGTCGATCAGCCGCGGAACCTGGCCAAGACGGTGACGGTGGAGTAAGCAAACCGCGTAGCGTTTTTATTCCGTTCCGATGAAACATCTCATCTCCGCCGGGTCAGAAAGTTGCCGTATCCCGCTATCCTCCTGCTTCCTTCCGGCTTTTATTTTTTCTTCCCGTGGAATTTCGCAGGATTATAGCAATTTATATCGAACCGATTATATAGTATGGTATAGTACCTTATAGTTGCGTATAAAATGCTATAAATAGAGTTTAACAGAGGCTACAATAGATGGATAAAATCAAAAATCCGTTCTCGCCTGGGGCCGGCTCACCTCCTCCGGAACTCGCAGGCAGGGATGACATCCTGGAGCAGGCGAAGATTCTTCTCGGCCGCGTGAAAGAGAAAAGGCCGGAAAAGAGCATGATGCTGACAGGCCTTCGGGGCGTCGGGAAGACCGTATTGCTAAATGAGATCGAGCGAATAGCGCAGTCAAAAGGCTATCGCACAATCCTTATTGAGGCTCATGAAGGCAAAAGCCTCGCCTTGATAATTGCTCCACATCTGCGCCGCCTCCTTTTCGAGTTGGATAGGATGGCCGGGGCCGGAAGCAAGGTTCGACGAGGGCTCGCGGTTCTGAAGAGCTTCGCTGGATCAGTGAAACCTTCTTACGGCGATATGGAATTCGGACTTGATATCGAGCCAGAAAAGGGCGCCGCCGACAGCGGAGACCTGGAAGTCGATCTTCCCAATCTTTTCACCGCTGTCGCTGAAGCTGCGGAAGAGCGGCAGGCCTCCGCCGCCATCCTGATTGATGAAATCCAGTACCTAAAGACTTCCGAACTCAGCGCCCTGATCATGGCAATGCACAAGATGCAGCAACGGCAACTGCCTCTGGTCCTAATAGGCGCGGGCCTGCCGATTCTGCCCGGCTTGGCAGGGGATTCAAAATCTTATGCGGAACGGCTTTTTAGTTTTCCGGACATTGGTCCCTTGTCTGAAGCCGAATCCGCGAAGGCGCTTCAGGACCCGGTCAGCAAGGTTGGTGAGAAATTTGAAGATGCGGCGCTGAATGAGATTTTCCGCATTACGATGGGCTATCCTTACTTTCTTCAGGAGTGGGGCTACCAGGCGTGGAACCATGCCGTGGCCTCTCCGATTTCCGTTCAGGTGATTAAGGAGTCGAGCGAGCTGGTGCGCGATCGCCTCGATAAAAACTTCTTTCGCGTCCGTTTCGATCGCCTCACGCCGCGGGAGAAGAATTTCTTAAGAGCGATGGCTGAGCTAGGCGCGGGTCCATACAGAACCAGCGATATCGCCGATGTCCTGAAGGCCAAACTCAGCAGTATCGGACCCGTGCGCCACAACCTCATAAAAAAGGGAATGATTTACAGCCCCGCCCATGGTGAGCTGGCTTTCACGGTGCCTCTTTTTGACGAATTCATGCACCGATCCATTCCGGAATTCGGGGGTTAAAGGCGTAGCTGAAGACCCCTTTTGAACCTTTCTGCTTAAACCACCCGATGTTGCAATAATCCGTATGAGGCTATACTTTGTTCGCATGACATTTCCAGCCAATCGGGAAAGGCTTATCGATAATGCTGGTTGGCATCGACATAATCGAGAACGATCGCTTCGCCCGGGTGATGGCGCGGCGGCCGCGGCTGCTCGGCCGGGTTTTCACCCGGCAGGAGCGGGAATATTGCCTGTCGAGGGCCAATCCGGCGCGTCACTTCGCCGCCCGCTTCGCCGCCAAGGAGGCGGTGGGCAAGGCGCTCGGCACCGGCGTCATCAACTGGCAGGAGATCGAGATCGGCTCCGATGAGGGCCGGCCCGGGGTCAGCGTCAGCGGCCGGACCCTGGCAGCGGCGGAGCGGCTCCAGGCGCGGGCGCTATCGATATCGCTGAGCCATAGCGAAACGGTCTCGGTGGCGGTGGCCGTGGCCCGGACCGGGGAGTAGTGTCATCCGGCCCGGGTCTGGCGTCACCCGGAGCGGGCATGCATTTACGTTCGGACGGGTGCGCGGCGCCTGCCGGCCGTAGCGCACCCTTGACAGTAAATAGTCGAACCAGGCGGGAGGCTCATGGCAAACCAAGGTGAAACCGGCGGCACCCAGCGTTCTTCCCTCTTTTCCCACTACCTGCCCCTGTACACGGCCGCCCAGATGCAGCGCACCGACGCCGCCGCCATCAAGGGGATAGGCATCCCCGGCGTGGTGCTGATGGAGCGGGCGGGAATGGCGGTGGCCGAGCACCTGCTGGAAAGTTATTGTGAAGCCCACTGTTTTGTGGTCCTTGCCGGCAAGGGGAACAACGGCGGCGACGGTTTCGTGGCGGCCCGCCATCTGCTGGAAGCCGGCGCGGAGGCGCGCGTCTTTGCCGCCGGCCGGGCCGCCGACTACCAGGGGGACGCTCTCGTCAACCTGAAGATCCTCGCGAAGCTGGGGCTGAAGGTCGAGCACATGCCTTCCCGGGCGGTGCTGGGACGGGCGCTGGCCACCGACTGCATCGTCGTGGACGCCATTTTCGGCACCGGGTTTTCCGGCGAGCCGCGGGGCAAGGCGGCCGAGTTCATCTCAGCGGCGGCCGCAGCGGCCGGGCGCTTTGGCGTACCGGTGGTGGCGGTGGATATCGCCTCGGGAGTGGATGCTTCCACCGGCGAAGCCGCCCGCAATACGCTGCCGGCGGACACGACGGTTACCTTCCACGCCCCCAAGCTGGGGCACTTTGTGGAACCGGGCGCCTATTTCAGCGGCGACGTCATCCTGGCGGACATCGGCATCCCGGCGGATGCCGGGGCGCCGGCCGACCATTTCCTCATCGATTCCGAAACCGTGGCGGCGCTCATCCCGCCCAAAATGGAGTTCGACCACAAGTTCAGCACCGGCCGGGTGCTGGTGGCCGGCGGCTCCACCGGGCTGACCGGGGCTGCCTGCATGGCCTCGGAATCCGCCCTCAGGGCCGGAGCCGGCGTGGTTGTCGCCGCGGTGCCGGCCAGCCTCAACCACATTTTCGAGGAGAAGCTCCTTGAGGTGATGTCGGCGCCGTTTGAAGATGATGGGGCCGGCTGCCTGACCGAGGGCGCCCTGGGAGCGTTGCTGGAAAGAACAGCCTTCTGCGACTGCGCCGCTTTCGGCCCCGGCCTGGGCAAGAGCGACACCAGCGTCACCCTGGCCACCAGGTTCATGTCGTCCGCCGAGGTGCCGGTGGTGCTGGACGCGGACGGCCTCAGCGCCTTCGCCGGCCGGCTGGGCCGCCTGAAGCGGCGCACCGCGCCTACGGTGCTGACGCCTCACACCGGCGAGCTGGGGCGGCTGCTGGGAGTGCCGGCCGCCGAGGTCGCCGCCCACCGGCTGGCCTACGCCCGGGAGGCGGCCAAAAAGGCGGGCGCCGTGGTCGTGCTCAAGGGAGCCTACACGATCGTCACCGACGGCGCCGTGACCATGGTGAACACAACCGGCAACCCCGGCCTGGCCACGGCCGGCTCCGGCGACGTGCTCACCGGGGTCATCGCCGCCCTGGTGGCCAAGGGCATCGAGCCGCTGGAGGCGGCAGCAGCGGGGGCCTTCATCCACGGCGCCGCTGCCGACCTGGCGGCCGCAGAGCTGGGCCAGGACAACCTGATCGCCTCCGACCTGATAGACTATCTGCCGCTGGCTTTTGCCGGCCTCGAGGGCGAGGAAGACGAAAATGAATAGTGAAGGGAAGCCTTTGGAAGAGATTACCGCCGCGGAAATCATGGTGTCCGATGTGATCACGATCAAGGAAGACGCCAGCGTGCAGCAGCTGGCCGAGCTCATGGCCAAAAAGCAGATCAGCGGCGTCCCGGTGGTGGACGACCAGGACCGTGTCGTCGGCATCGTCACCGAGGGCGACATGGTGGAGATGGACGCCGACATCCACTTTCCCCATTACATCCAGTTCCTCGACAGCGTCATCTTTCTGGAGAGCATGAAGAAGTTCGACGAGCGGCTGCGGCACGTGGCGGCGACCTCGGTCAAGGACATCATGACCACCGAGGTGCACACCGTCGGCAAGGACACGCCGCTGCACGAGGTCGCCACCATCATGTCTGACAAGAACGTCAACCGCCTGCCGGTGGTCGATGGCGGCATCCTGGTGGGCATCGTTACCCGTGCCGACGTCGTCCGGGCCATGTCCGGGGGTTGAGCCATGCACCGGGCGCTGGCCACGGTCAACCTGGAAAGCATCCGCCACAACCTGGCCTCCCTGCAGGGGCGCCTCTCGCCGGGAACCTCGCTGATGGCGGTGGTCAAGGCGGATGGTTACGGCCACGGCGCGGCTGAGGTTGCCCGGGCCGCCCAGGAAGCAGGCGCGGCGGCGCTGGGGGTGGCGACCGCCGGCGAGGCGGTCAGCCTGCGGGATGCCGGGATCGAAGGCCCCCTGGTGGTGCTGGGGCCCCTCACCGGCGCCGGCCTCGAAGCCGCGGTCCACGCCGGCGCTGAGGTCACCCTCTGGTCGGAGCAATTCATCCGCGAACTGGTGCGTGTGGGCCGCGTGATGAAGCACCCCATCCGCGTGCATATCAAGGTGGATACGGGCATGCACCGGCTGGGCCTCTATCCCCGGCGCCTGCCCGGGTTTCTGGACGCCATCGATACCGAGCCGGAGATCGAGCTGGCCGGGGTCATGAGCCATTTCGCCACGGCCGACGAGGCCGGAGGTGTGGCCGGTGGAGAGGCCGGCCCTGAGGATAGCGGCCAGGACGGGGATTTCTTCCACTACCAACTCAAGGCTTTCGAGGAAGCGATCCAGCCGGTCATCTTGCGGACGCCAGGAAAGATCACCTACCACTGCGCCAACAGCGCCGCCACCATCGGCTTTCCCCAGGCGCACTTCGACATGGTCCGCTGCGGCATCGCCGTCTACGGCCTCTCGCCCTTCCAGGCAGACCCTTTCGCCGACGGCCTCAGACCGGCTCTGCGCCTGACCTCGTATGTGGCGGACGTCAAGCGGCTCACCGAGGGCGACTCCGTCGGTTACGGCCGCTCCTGGATCGCTCCCCGCAATACCCACATCGCCGTCATCCCCATCGGTTACGGCGACGGTTTCAGCCGCGGGCTCTCCAGCCGCGGGCGGGTGCTCATCGGCGGGCGGCCGTATCCCGTCGTGGGCCGCGTCTCCATGGACATCATCACTGCCGATCTGGGCGGGGACGGCCCGGCGATCAGGCACGGCGACGAGGTGGTGCTGATTGGCCGCCAGGGCGAGGAGGTCATCCTGGCCGAGGAGCTGGCCGCCGCCCTGGGAACGATCAATTACGAGATCACCTGCAACCTCTCCTCCCGGGTGGAAAGAAGGTACGAAGGATAAAACCGGGCCTGGAGACACCGGCGGTGGCCGCGGTGCGCGGGTTCCTGGCCGGCGCCGGGGCGCGGGCATGGCTGGTGGGGGGAGCCCTCCGGGACCTGCTCATGGGGCGGGAGCCGCACGACCTCGACCTGGTCACCCCCGGGGAGCCGGCGGCGCTGGCCCGCCGCTTCGCCGGCAGCATCGGCGGCAGCTTCTTCACCATGTCGGAGGAATTCATGACCTGCCGCGTGGTCGCGCCGGAGGGCGGGGCCAACTGGGATTTCAGCCGCATGCGGGGCGCCGGCATCGAGGACGACCTGCGGGAACGGGATTTCACCGTCAACGCCATGGCGCTGGAGCTCCCGGAAGGCGAGGCGCTGACCGATCCCTTGGGCGGCGGGGCCGACCTGGCCGCCGGCCGCCTGGCCCCCGTCAGCGAAGACGTCTTTGCCCACGACCCCCTGCGCCTGCTCAGGGCGGTGCGGCTGGAAAAGACCACGGGTCTGATAATTGATGATGCGCTGGCGCGGAGGATCCGCGCCAGCGCATCCATGGCCGGGCAACCGGCCCCCGAGCGCATCTTCGCCGAGCTGGGGCAGCTGCTGGCGGCGCCCGGCACGGCGGCGGCGGTCCGCCGCCTGGACGCTCTGGGCCTGCTGTCCGTGCTCCTGCCGGAGGTGACGGCGCTCAAAGGGGTGATGCAGAACGAGTACCATCACCTGGACGTCTTCGGGCACACGCTGGCCAACTCGGAGGCGCTGGACCGCATCATCACTGACCCCTCTGCCTTCTTCCCGGAGCGGGCCGCCCAGCTTCAGGAGCGCATGCAGGGCCGGGCGGCCGGGGGCGCCGGCTGGAAGCTGG
>JAJYIN010000119.1 GCA_021790075.1 Actinomycetes bacterium
TCTTGACCACACGTTCAGGCGGCTGATCGACGTGGTGCCGTTCGGGTTGCCTGACAGTCCGCCGGCGGCCACCGGCAAGGTGCTCAAAGGGGTGCATCCCGGCATCGCTCCGGATGACAAGGTGCTGCTCTGGGGCGGCGGCATCTACAACTGGCTGGATCCGTTCACTCCTATCCAGGCCATGAAGGCGATTGCTGCCCGGCGCAGCGACGTGAAGCTGTTCTTCCTCGGCGCCCGCCATCCCGACCCGAACGTGCCGGCGATGCGGGCCTACGACGAGGCAGTGGCGCTCAGCAAGGAGTTGGGCCTCCTGGGCAGCAGCGTCTTCTTCAACGACCGCTGGGTTCCGTACCAGGAACGGGTGGATTACCTGCTGGAATCGGATCTGGGGGTGAGCGCCAACATCTCCCATGTCGAGACGCGGTTCTCCTTCCGGACCCGGATCCTTGACTGTATCTGGGCCGGTCTGCCGGTGGCGGCTACCGACGGTGACCCGCTCAGCGATCTGGTGGCGGAACGGGGACTGGGCCTGGTGACTCCTTCCGGCGACGCCGGCGCTTTCGCCCGGGCCATCGAACGGCTGCTGGACGACGGTGAACTGGCCGGAAGCTGCCGTGCAAACCTGGCAGCGGTGGCCGGGGAGTTCAAGTGGTCGCGGGTGGTGGAGGCAATCCGCCAGCGGCTCGCGGACCTGTCTGTTCCGGAAAACAGCCTGGCAACGTCGGAACGCCTGGGAAGCAAGGATCTGTGGCGGATGGTCGCCAGCAAGGAAGCCGACATCGAAAAGTTGTGGGCGATGGTGCTTGAAAAGGACGGCCATATCGAGAACCTGTGGGAAATGGTGCGGGAAAAGGATAGTCTCATCAGGAATTTTCAGAAGATCATCGCCGACAAGGACCGCCAGTTGCAGCGGCTGCTGCCGGAAACCTACGAAAGCGCACCCAGGCGCTGGCGCCTCTCCTGGCGGCGGGCCCGGGAGACGGTGCGGGCCTACCGGAAACCGGGGAGGCCCGGGCGCGGCAGGGGCAAGGCAAGATGAAAGTCGGCTTCATTACCGAGCGGATGCTCCGGGGGTTCGGAGTCGACCTGGTTGTGGACCAGGTGGCCGAGGGTCTGGCGGCCCGGGGTCACCAGGTGACCGTTTATGCCAGCGTCTCGGATTCCACCTTTAAGGCGGAAGGGTACGAGTTGAAGCTGATTCCCACACCTGCCTCATCCTTCTTCCCCCGGTATGACCTCTCGGCCCAGCGGCACCTGCGGATGCTCAACAACGAGGGCAACGACATCTTCCTGATCCAGACCTTCCCATATTTCTCCTGTCTGCCGCGCCTGAAGGCGCCGGCGGTGGCGGTGGAATACGGCGTTTCCTCCACCGAAGGGTTTCCCCTCAAGATCAGGGCCAACTTCGCCTATGTAAAATTCATGCAGTATCAGATCTACTGCCACTGGGCGCGCCGGGTGGCGGCCATTTCGCGCTTCCTTGTTGAGGGGCTGCCGCGGCATCTTCAGGCCAGGGCGGAAGTGATCTACCTGGGGGCGGAACACTACCGGCGCATGGCAACCGGCACGACGCCGGTAGAAGCGGCGGCCCTGCGTGAAAGTCTGGGAGTGGCTGCGGACGAGGTGCTCCTGCTCTACGTGGGACGCCTGGCCGCCGCCGACCAGCCTTACAAAGGCACGGCGGAGCTGGTCGGCCTCTACCGCCGGCTGCGGAAGCGGCATGACGGGTTGAGGCTGCTGATGGTGGGCTTTGGCGGTCCCCGGGAAAAGGCTTGGCTGGAAGGTGAAGGGGTGCTGGTGCTGGAAAACGCGCCCGCGGAGCAGATGCCGGCCATCTTTTCCGCCTGTGACATCTATGTCACGGCCTCCCGGTGGGAAGGCTTCGACCTCCCCCTGGTAGAAGCGCAGTCTTTTGGCAAACCTGTGGTAGCGCTTGACATCGGCGCCCATCCCGAAGTGGCCGCCCCCGGGCTCTCCGGTTTTCTGGCGCCGAGCGTGGAGGAGATGGGCAGGTATGTGATGAATCTTGCGGGTGACGAAGCCCTGCGGGCCGGCATGGGACAGGCAGCTCAGGAGTACGCCGGCCGTTTCACCTGGGAGCGCACGGTGGAAGAATACGAACGTCTGATCAACGAGGTGGTCAATTGACACCCAGGAACGAAAAAGGGGCCCGCAAGAGCCCCGGGGGCAAGGCCGGCAAGAAGGAAGCGGCCAAAGCAGCAGCAGCGGCTGCTAAAGAAACGGCGGCGCCGGCTGCGGCTCCCCAGCCTTCCGTGACGGCAATTGTGCTCAATTACAACGCCCGGCTCGAAACCATGCTCAAATGCCTGGCTTCCCTGGAGCGGCAATCCTACCGGAACCTGCACCTGCTGTTAGTTGACAACGCTTCCACTATTGACATCCTGTCCGAGGTGGCCCGGAAGCATCCAAAGGTGGAACTGCTGCGGCTGGACCGCAACTACGGCTTTTCCGGGGGGATCAACCGGGGTATGGCTCACGCCGGATCTGATTACGTCTGCCTGCTTAATTTCGATACCATCGTGGAGCCGTCCGCCATTGCCGAGATGGTGGCGGTTGCCGAGGGCGACCATGCGATTGCCGGAGTGGCTCCCAAGATGATGTTCGCGGACAATCCCCACATCTTTGACAGCGTGGGCACCGCCATGGTCGAGAACGCCGGCGCCTTCAACCAGGCGATCGGCCAGCCCGACATCGGCCAGTATGACATTCCCGAGCGGGTCTTCGGCGCCTGCTTCGGAGCCGCCCTGTTGAGGAAATCCGAGTTCAAGGCGGAAAACACCGGTCCCCTGGACGAGAGCTATTTCATGTATTTCGAGGATGTGGACTGGTGTTTCCGGGCGAATCTGCTGGGGCGCGGGTTCTATACGGCGCCGGCGGCAGTTGTCTATCACGAACATTCCGCCAGCGTCAAAGACATGGGCTACAATTACAAGTATCGTCTCATCGAGCTCAACCTGCTCCGCACTGTGGTCAAGAATTTCCAGCGCCGCCAGGCGGTGCGGATCAGCCTCACCCGGTTGCGGACTCATCTGGAAAATGCCCTCAAGGACGGCAACGGCCGCCGGCTGGTGAGCCTGGCCATCATCACCGCCTTCCTGCTCGACCTGCCCCAGTTGCTGCCCAAACGCTGGGAGGTTCAGCGCCGGCGGCAGGTGAAGGACCGGGACATCCTCAGACATTCCTTCAGGGAATTGCCTTATTACGATCCTGCCGGGTATCATCCCTTTTATCAGCTGGAGACCCTGATTGCCGCCTACCGCCGGCTGCATGCCCTCACCGGCAATGGCAACTCCTTGGCGATCTGGCGGGGACTGGAAGCGCTCGCCTCCAGCAAGCTCAAGTTCGAGCCGGACGTCCTCTCGCAGCGGCTTGCGGAGTTGCTCGCGGACCAGCCGGAGCATGTGCGCCAGTTCGCGGCGCAGGTGAGGGAGGAATAGGCAAGCAGCCTGGGCGGCCAGCCGGAGCCAGGAACCTAATCACCTGGGTTAACGGCTGCTGAGCGGCGCCAGCCGCTGATAAAGCCACACGTGGCTTTCGGGGAAGGCGGCCAGAGGGGAGAGGCAGGAAAGCTTCTTCTCGTTTGGTTGATAAGCGAATGCAAAGTTGGTAATACCGAGACGGCCCAGCTCCGGATCGCAGGGATTGATCTCGACCGTGAAGGCGTCCGGCTGCAGCAAGGTGAAGCGGGCGCCGGCATTGCCCGCAGCCGGTCCGTCGCCACTGGCGTCAACGTTCCCACCCGTCCCCGCCCTGCCCGGTTTCGGCTCCAGGAAAGCGATGTTGGCATAACGGTTGTACACTTCCTCGTTTTTCCCCTGCGGGTCCAGGGCGCGGAAGAAGTCCAGGTCCGGAGTGTAACTGACCCCGTCGGCCACGTTGAGGCCGCCGGCCTTGAGGAATTGTGCCAGGGTGTTGTCGCCATAGGCGAGCCAGCGGGCGCCCGGAGCAGCGTCATTGGCCGCCACGGCAGCTTTAAAGGCGTCCTTGTCGACGATCGGTCCCAGGCCGCGAGAGAGCGGGTTGACGAACAGGTTGGGCAGGACGGCGGCAATGATGAGCAGTGAAAAAAGCAGCGCCCGGCCGCGGAGCAGCAGCCAGGCGGCGACCGTTACGCCGGCCACCATCAGGATCAGGTAGCGCAGCTGGAAGAAACCGTTTACGTCTCGCCTGAGTACGGCGGCGTAAACCAGAAGGGTGAGAAAAACAACGATGGCAACCAGCACCGGGAAGACAGTTCCCAGCCGCCGTCGGCCGGTTTCCGCCAGGAACACCATCGTCAGGATGATGCTGCCAATGCCTGCCGCCAGCAAAGCCCGCGTCGAGGGCACATAACTCATCAGGGTCAACCGGGCCAGGAGGGACGGGAAGGGCACCAGGATCCAAACACAAATCAGCACCACATAAAGGGAGAGCAGCGCCACCAGCGGCGAATTTTTTATCCGGCGGGCTGCATTATAAAGCGCCGCCAGCACCACTACCGGGAACAGCAGAATGAAGTTGCTGGCCTCGCTGGCGTTTACCCACATGGCAGGGAAGCTGTTCTCGTCCGCGCGGGGGTAGCCGGTAAGGCCGCCGAATAGCCGCATGACGCCAAAACCGCCGCCGGTCGAGATGCGGTCACCGGGATAGGCAGTACTGGTGATGGCCACGATGGTGTCATGGGCATCCCGGTAAAAGAAGAACAAGGCCGCCAGGATCACCACGGCCGCCGCCCCCAGCAGCAGCGCACGTTCGCCCAGGCGACCGCCAATCTCACGGTAGCGGCCGCCGGAAACCAGGAATCCCGCCAGGAGGAACACAAACAGATAGACCAGCGGCACCTGGTAGGCAGGGTAGAAGAAGAGGATGAAATCAAGAGTGCTGACTACCAGAACCAGCCAGGCAGTCAACCTAACCCACCGGCGATGTGACAGCAGCAGGTAGCAAAGGGCCACAAAGGCGAGGAAGAAAGCGGCCAGCATCTCCGGCAGGGTCGTCGAGAACCACCACTGGATGAAACTTGAGAGAAACAGCCAGGCGCTACCGGCCAGCGACAACCAGAAGCGGCTGCGCGTCAGCAACATCAGCAGGAGAAAAAAGCTGCCGAAGAGCGCGAATACCTTGAAGTTCCAGTAAAAGGAAAAGCCGTGCCCGATGTCGAGCAGGAAATAGCCCCAGTTCTGCGGCCGCGCCAGGGTTGAGAAATGCTCCACCGGCAGGCTCTGCAGGAGTGGGTCGGAATGGGCGCCTACGTTCCCGTTGCGGAGGGGGAAGCCCAGCTGGCCCTGGGACATGATCCAGGGGGTGATTGTCAGCCATTCGTCGCTCCGGATCGCGCGGGACTGGCCCAGTAGGAGGCCGTCCTTTTCCTGTCCCGCCTGGGGAACGACCCGGTTCCAGCGCGGCAGCGACGAGCCGTTAAGCTGCAGCGCCACTGCCACCAGAAAGGCCAGCAACAGCACTACCCCCAGCAGGAGAGTCTGGTAATCGACCCGTACGAGGCTGTCTTCGCTGAGCCGGGCGCCGGCCCGGTTCAGTCCCGTTTTCATCTTGGAGATGTTCATGCCGTCCCAGAATCTACTGCAATCGGGCGCAGAAAGCGAGAACAGCTGTTTTACAAGCCTGCCGGGCAGCCGGTAGAATGTAACCCGATTTTGCTCAGTCTCTCACTTAACTTTCGTTGAAGGCCTGCGCCGTCAGCGCCGCCGTTGCCTCCAGAGGCCGCCCACGTTTACTCGCCGGCGCCGGCCGCTGGCTGGCTGCACACCGGGTGCTGGTGGCGCTGCTCCTGCTGGCGGCAGTGGTGGAGATGTTGTGGGCGGCGGCGACGCCGCCCTGGCGGGTGCCCGATGAACCCCAGCATTTCGGCTACATCCAGTACCTGAGCCGAGAGCACAGCCTGACGCCGCCGGATGCGGCCATGTATCCGGATGTGATTGCCTCCCAGATCAGCACCAACTTTGACGGTATCTGGGGAGAGGCCGGCACCCCCGGCGACCCCAACGTCCATGAGATCAACCTGGCCGCCAAACATCCACCCCTTTATTATGCCCTGATGCTGCCCGCCTACCGGGCCGCCCGCGGCGGCACGGTAGAAACGCAGCTTTACGCGGTCAGGATCTGGGGAATAGTCATCTTCCTGCTTCTGATTGCCGTGTCTTACCGGCTGGCGCGAGAGGTGTTTCCCCGGGCGGCCTGCCTGCAGGCGGGAGTCCCATTGCTGCTGATCTTCCATCCCCAGCTCGGGTTCATTTCTGCCGGCGTCTCCAATGATAGCCTGCTGGTCCTTATGTTCACTTTCTGGCTGCTGCAGCTCATCCTGTTCGCGAAGGGCGACCTGAGGTACCGGCGGGTGTTGCTCCTGGGAGCGGCGATGGGTCTGGGTATGTTGACAAAGGCCACTTTTATAGTTGCTTATCCACTGGCGATCCTTGTTTTTGCAGTGATGCTCGCGATCCGGCGGCAGGACCGGCGGCAGTTGCTGCGGGCCGCCGGCATCGCCATTGCCCTGGCGGCGGTGATTGCCGGCTGGTTCTACCTGTGGCAGTCGATGCAGGTGAATCCCGGCGTCACCGTTGCGAAAGTCGAGCGCTACGGGCAGCCCGGCCTGTTCTCCCTGATCTTCTCCACTTCCTTTGCCCGTGACCTGATAAGCGGTTTTTTAGGAGATTTCTCCTGGCTGAGCATACCGCTGCCGGACGGCGTAGCCGGATGGTTTGGCGACCTTTCGTGGCTGGCCGGAGCCGGCATTCTGGCGTCTTTTGCCGTTAACCGCTGGTGTCGCCGCCGGCAGGTGATCGCTCCCTGGATGGCGCTGCTCCTGGCGCTGGTGTTTGCGGCTCTCTTCCTGTTCGCGGCCCTTTTCGAGCTAACCATTGGTGCTGCCCAGGGACGTTACCTGTTCCCGGCGGTGTTTCCCTTCTGGGCCCTGTTTCTGGCGGGGTTGACCGGCTGGCTGCCGGTTGCCTGGCGGC
>JAJYIN010000120.1 GCA_021790075.1 Actinomycetes bacterium
GATCTTTGGCCAGGCGGTCGACCTGCTCGCGCATCGTTGACACGAACTCACGTTTTGTATCCTCATCAACTTCCTCGTCCTGTAAAATCTCCAGGAAGCCGCCCAGCGAGAACAGCGGCGTCTTCAGCTCGTGCGAAGCGTTGGCGATGAAGTCGCGGCGGGAGCGCTCCAGTTTGACTTCCTGGCTGACATCTCTCAGCACCAGCAGGGAGGAGAGTTCCACTTGGTCGGAGAGGAACGAGGAATGCACCTGCAGCGCCCGGTCCTCGGCGGTCATGAAGGTGTCCTCCCGGTTGGGGCTTTCCGGTTTCATGGATTTCCAGAGATCGTAGATGTCCTCGTTGACAAACTTGGACAGGGTGCAGGGAGGCGTGATCTCGCGGCCCAGCAGCCGCTCGGCGGCAGGATTGGCGACGATGATGTTGCCGGCGGTATCGACGCCCAGCACCCCTTCATGCAGGTCGTCGAGGAGCAGCTGCGCCCGCCGTTTCTCGACGTCGATGCGCTGGAAGGCGGAGCCCAGCTTGTCGCCCATGTCATTGAAGGCCGTCGCCAGCTGGCCCAACTCGTCCTGGGACCTCACCGGCACCCGGACGCCAAAATCCCCCTGGGCTATCAGCATGGCCCCCGACTCGATCCGGCGGATGCGCCTCGCCAGCAGGCGGGACACCACGTAAATGGCAATCAGCGCCAGCAGGATCGCTCCCATCGACGACTCGATCACCAGGCGCTGCACCAGCGTCACGGCCGATTCCACGTCGTTCATCGAAGAGGAGACCACGATCACCGCCACCAGCTTGCCGGTGGAATCAAAGACCGGCACGGCCGCCATGCCGTAGTTGCGGTCGTTGACGCTGTTGACGCTCTGGCCGGGCTGGCGGCTGGAGATGGTGCGCCCCACCACCGGGTAATCCGCCGCGTTATACGCCTGCCCCTTCAGCGAGTCGCTGAGCAGATCTCCGGTGCCGCTGAAGAGCAGGATGCGCGCGTCTGCCTGGTCGGCGGCGTTCTGGGTGAGGAGGCCCAGATATGTCGGGGAAGCGTTCTGGTTGAAAGCATTGGTGTAGCTCTCGGTGAACAGCTTGGCGTAATTGTCCAGGTTCTGGAGTTTCTGGTCGGTAAGCTGGTTCTTGAGCGAAGGCACCACGAATATGAAGATGAGTCCCAGGGCCAGCAGGAAGACCGAGAAGAAGATGAGGCTCAGGCGAATGGCGATGCTGAAGCGGATTTTATTCAGTAATGACATCTGAGGCGGCCTGCCAGCGCGGCCCGGTTTGTTTTACATATCCCTGAACTTGTAGCCTGCTCCCCGGACGGTGAATATATATTCCGGATCGTGCGGGTCCGGCTCGATCTTCTCCCGCAGATGGCGGATGTGGACGTCCACGGTGCGCGGGTCGCGGAAATCGGAGTCGCCCCAGACAAGCTGCAGCAGCGCTCCCCGGCCGAAGACGCGGCCTGGGTGGGCGACCAGTGTCTTGAGCAGCTCAAACTCCTTGTAGGTCAGGTCCACCTTGTCTCCGCTCACGAACACGTTGCGTTTGAGGAAATCTATGCGCAGCTTTTCGACCTCCATCACTTCCCGGGTGACTTCGGCCGGTTTCCTGGCCATTTCGGCGCGGCGCAGCTGCGCCTTGACCCGGCTGCGGAACTCCCTGATGCTGAAGGGCTTGGTGATGTAGTCGTCGGCGCCGATCTCGAGGCCCAGCACCTTGTCGAACTCGTCCGACTTGGCCGTCAGCATGATGATCGGCACGGTGCTCTCGGCCCGGATGACACGGCAGACATCGATGCCACTTATTCCCGGCAGCATGATATCCAGCACCACCAGGTCGAACTGCTGCTGGTGAAATTTCTCCAGCGCCTCCTCGCCGTCACGGGCCTGGGTGATATTGTACCCCTCTTTCTCCATGGGGTAGGTCAGCAGCTTCTGGATGGCCTCCTCGTCATCGACGAGCAATATGCGGGGCGCTCCGTTCTCGCTCAATGCCGCACCTCCTCAGAGCCGGCGGATATCAGAGGCCGCACGCGAAAACCAGCGCCCATCCTTTCAGCGATGCTGCGGCAGGCTTCGATGTCCACTTCCGGCAGCTCCACTAACGTCAACTCCGTCCTGATCCCTTCCTTGATGCAGTCCTCTGCAAATTTAAGCACGGCCCGGAATGCCTTGGAAAAAACAGGCCGGCATATCTGATTGTAGACTTCAGTATTGTGCGCCACAAGGCTTATGGAAACGGCGTCCAGGCCGGCCGCCGCCAGCTCGGCGGCGACCTCGTGGCCGGGATTGATGAGCTGGCCGTGGCCATTGGTGTCCAGCCGCGAAGAAATGCGCCTCAGCTTGAGCCACTCCGTCACCGCCAGGACCACGTCGAGCCGCATGGTGGGCTCTCCCAGGCCCACGAACACGACCTCATTGGCCGGGCCTTCCAGGAACTCCAGCTCCAGCTCCCGGAGGATCTCCTCCACCGGCGGCTCCTCCGTCAGCCTCAGGTCGTAGCCGAACACCCGGCCCCCCAGGCGGGCCACGCAATAAGTGCAGCCGGCGCTGCAGCGGTTGGTAATGTTCAGATAAATGTTTCCCTTGGCGCGATAAACGATGGTCTGCACTAGCCCTGCACCATGCCCTGCTCCCGCAGCCAGAGAAGGCTCTCATATGCCTTCTGACGCGGCATCTCGAAGGTAAGCGTGATCTCCTGCTCGAGGGCCGCCAGGGCTGCCAGGATGGGGGCAAAATCGATCCGGCCCTCACCCAGTGGCAGGTGCAGGTCCTCATGGTAGGTATCGCCACCCACGTTGTCATGGATGTGGACGTGGCCGATGCGGCCGGGATAGGCCTTGATGAAATCCAGCGACTTGTTCCTATCGGCAAGCAGCTCGCTGTGGCCGATGTCGACCGTCAGCATCACGTCAGGGAGCGTGTCAAGCAACTGCTTCATGTCGGGGGCGTCCTCGGCGGTATTCTCACAGGCGATCCGCGCCCCGTAGGTGGTGGCCATGTCCGACAGGCGGCCGATCTCCCTTAGCTTGACTTCGATTTTTTCCAGGGTGTTTGCCCAGGGAGCCAGGATCGGATGGATGGTAATCGTCCGCGGTTTGAACAGCGCCGCGTATTTTACCGCCCTCTCGATCCGTGCCAGTCCCTCGGGGTCGTCCACCCTGAGATCGGGTCCGTGGGCGGTGAAGAACAATCCCCCCGCGGCCGCCGCCTTGATCATCTGCCGGTCTTCGCGGCGGATCTTGTCGATCTCGTTGAGGTTCAGATCGGCAAAATCGAACCCGTGGTCCGCCAGGAATCCGATCCCGTCCAGACTGGCCGCCTGGCCGCCGAACTTGAGTTTACCCATGAATATTTATCAACTCCTGCAAATCAACATATATTTTACCCGCAATCAGGAAAGGAACCAATAGCGCCGCGGAACGGCGGCGGCAGTACAGGAAAAATTCACCGGCGATAACCGCGGCGAGGCGGCACAACGGCGCCGGCAGTACGGCGGCGCCAGCGCATACTGCCGGCGTTTCTCAAAGAACGGCCCGGCCGGTCCGATAATTGTATTGAGAGGCCCAAGCAGGAAAATCCCCACCGCAGAAATATCGATGGGCCGCGTAAACGAAATGAAAACCATCGAACTTCCCAAACTCAACCCTGCCAGGCGTGAACAGAAACTTCGCCAGCTGAAACAGTCCGTGATGACCCACCGCTACCAGATGGATCCTGACCGGATCGCGGTAGGGTTGTTGCGTGAGGCCTGGCTGGACGCGGTTTCACGCAGGGCCGAGAAATAGCTCTGCTGCGCGGCCCGACCGCGCGCTTGCCTCAGGTCTGGGCGCCAGCCGACAGCCTAGGGGAGCAGAGACGAGAACAGCATCATCTCCACCAGTTCTTCGTAACCAATCCCGGCGGCATGGGCCTGCGCCGGCAGGTCCGAGGTCTCAGTCATTCCGGGGATGGTGTTTATTTCCGTGAGTTGCGGCGTATCGGCGGAATCGACGATGAAATCGACGCGGCTGAAACCGCGGCAGCCCAGGGTCCGGTGGACCAGGGTGGCCAGCTCCTGGGCGCGCGCGGCCACGGGTTCCGGCAGGTCGGCCGGCAGGATGAAATCAGTCATCCCCTTGTTGTACTTGGCTTCAAAGTCATAAAAATCGGCGTGGGGCACGACCTGCAGGACCGGGAGCGCCGTGATGTCCTCTTCCGTCTCCAGCAAGCCGACAGTGACTTCCGTGCCCTGGACGAATTCCTCCGCCATCGCCATCCCGTATCGCGCGCAGGTTTCCGTGACCGCCGCCTCCAGCTCTTCCCGGTCAAGAACCCGGACGACGCCGATGCTCGAGCCCTCCTCACAGGGTTTGACCATCAGCGGGAAAACGAGGAGTTCCGCCGCTTCCCTGGCAGCGGCGGGCAAGTCGTCATGGCGGCGGAACACCGCGAACTGGGGCGTGGGCACGTCGCGGTAGGCAGCCAGCTGCTTGGTGCGTATCTTGTTCATGCCGGTGGCGCTCGCCAGCACCCTTGAACCGGTATAGGGGATGTCCAGGATTTCCAGCAGGCCCTGAATGGTGCCGTCCTCGCCATAGCGCCCGTGGAGCGCCAGAAAGGCCACCTCCACCCGCTCGCGCCTGAGCGTCTCGGCCACATCGCGCCCCACATCCACGGGGACCGCCTCATAATCCAGCTTCTGAAGCGCGGCCATGCAGTTATGCCCCGACCGCAGGGAGATCTCCCGCTCGCGCGAGAGGCCGCCCATGAGGACGCCGATGCGTTTGCCTTTTAAATCCTGTTTCTCCATGCCGGTAGCTCGTCATTATACCGTAACCCGTGTTGCGGGGCTTCATCCCGGAAGATTTAGTATTATACTCAGAAGCAACAGGCCCACCTCACCTCGCCAGGAGGAACAATAACTGATTCAGACAAGAGCCGGCTGCGCCTGACCGCGCAGGTTGTACTCATAGGCGCCTGCATACTTTTGGCCGCTCTGCTCGCGTTGAGGCTGATAAGTAATGGCTGGAGCGACATCTTCAGCATCGGCGGCGGCAAGCTCGACATCCTGCCGCTCGCCGTGGCCGTCATTCTCCTGGGAGCCACGTTTGGCAAGATCGGCTTGCGGATGGCGGCGCAGGCTGTCCTCGTCGGGGTCGTTTTCCTTTTCCTGGGGCGGGCCATCTACACCGATTGGGGCGAGATCACCAGCGGCGACTGGCAATTCAGCCTGCCCTGGCTGATCGCCTCGCTGATCCTCATGCACGGCCTCTTCGTCTGCCACGCCAGCGGCTGGCTGCTCATCCTGCGGCGTTTCCGCCACCCGGTTCCTTACCTTCCAGGTTTTTACGTCTGGTCCAAATCGCTGCTGGCCCGCTACGTTCCCGGCAATGTCCTGATGGTGGTCGGCAGGGTGATGATGATCGAGCCTTACGGGGTGCCGAAACGCATCTCGCTGACGAGCGTGATCTACGAGCAGGCGCTGCTGGGGGCGGCCTCTGCCATCGTGGTCGCCGTGGCGCTGCCCCTGTCCGACCTCAGGTCGATTTCCTCGCTGATCTGGCTGGTTCTGGTGGTGCCTCCACTGGCCGTCATCGGCCTGCAACCGGCGGTGCTGGGGCGCTTGGGCAACTTTGCCCTGCGCAAGACGGGACGCGAGCCAATCAAGGAGTTTCTGCCCTTCTGGACCGTTATGGGGTTCATCCTGTATTACAGCCTCACCTGGGTCGTTGCCGGCCTTGGACTGTTCGCCCTGGTGCACGCCGTCACGCCCCAGATCGATTTCACGGACCTGCCGATCGTCATCGCCAGCGTGCCGCTCGCCTGGCTTCTGGCGCTGGTTGTGTTCATCTCCCCCAGCGGACTCGGCGTGAGGGAGGGAGTCTATGCCTACACCCTCGCCTTCGCCTTCAACCACGAAGCGGGTGTCGCTTCGGCATTCGCCATCCTGGCCCGCTTCTGGCAGACATTGATCGAGATATCAACGGTGGTTATCGTCATGGCCCTGGCGAAGAAATTCCGCCCCAGCTCCAAGACCAGCAGGGCCAGAGCGGTGGTGGATGCGGCCGAGACGAATGTGGAAAATTACACTCCCTGAACCGGCGGCTCCATTTTCCGCCCGCTCAGGTCCGGCGGCCCGCACCCATGGTTTTTCCCTCAGGTTTGGCGTCCCCTCCCTATGATATAATTCCTTTTAGAATGATGTTCCGGCGATTTTAAGGCCGGTTAATTAGGAGGAATGAAACCATGTTTTTCTTTGGGGGTCCCGTTTTTTTCTATAGTCTGGTGCTGTTGATCCCCGCCATCGTCCTCGGCGCCTATGCCCAGTACAAGGTGAAGAGCACCTACGGCAAGTATTCCAAGGTGGAAGCGTCCAGCGGCGTCACCGGCGCCCAGGCCAGCCGGCGGTTACTGGACCAGGCGGGCCTGAGCGACGTCAACATCGAGGAGATCCCCGGCAACTTAAGCGACCATTATGATCCGCGGCAGCGCGTGCTCAGGTTGAGCGAAGGGGTGGCCCGAGGCCGATCCCTTGCCGCCCTGGGAGTGGCAGCCCACGAGACGGGACACGCCATCCAGCATGCCAACAAATATGTGCCGATGGAGATACGCTCGGCGCTTGTGCCGGCTGCCCAGTTCGGCACCAATTTCGGCTGGGTCATTTTCTTCATGGGGCTCATCATCAGCAGCTTCCGGCCGCTGATGACGCTTGGTATTGTCCTGTTCACCGCGGGCGTTATCTTTCAGATCGTGACGCTGCCGGTGGAACTGGATGCATCCAGCCGGGCGATGAAGCTGCTGCAGTCCAACGGCCTCGTCGTCCAGGGAGAAGCAGAAGGAGCGGGACGTGTCCTCAGGGCCGCGGCGCTCACTTACGTGGCGGCTGCCCTGATGTCGATCCTGATGCTGGTGCGTATGATCCTGATCAGCAGGGAAAGCTAAGCCGTCCGTTTTACGCCACGGC
>JAJYIN010000121.1 GCA_021790075.1 Actinomycetes bacterium
CTCAGGCTCCCCGGTCAGATGGGCAACCGCAAGTCGACGCAGCTGGGCCTCAAGGTGGTGGCCACCGACCCTGAGCAGAACCTGCTGATGGTGAAGGGCGCCATTCCCGGAGCAAGCAACGGGCTGGTTTTTGTCCAGACCCAGTAATTGAATTATTTGACTTTGAGTAACAACATTCATGGCTGACAAAGAAGAAAAAACCAAAGAGCAGACCGAGGCTGCCGAAGCCGAGGCCGCCCAGTCCGAGACCATCGAGGAGGTGGAGGCGGAAGAAGCAGCCCTGGAAGAGGAAGCCGAAGGCGCCGAGGCCGAACCGGCAGAGAAAAAGGCTGCTGCCGGGAAGAAGGCAGCGAAAGCGGAGACCAAGCCCAAAGCCAGAAAGAAAGCCGCCAAAAAGGCCAAGAAGACCGTCCGGGAAAAGGCGCCGGTCACGGTTCCCGAAGTCAATACGCTCACGGCCAAGGACGCCGGCCTCAACCCCAAAGTTTTTGAAGTCGAGCCCAAGGTGGGCGTCATGCATGAGGTCGTGCGCGCCGAGATGGCCTCCCTGCGGCGGGGGACCGCTTCTTCCAAAAACCGCGGCGAAGTCCGCGGCGGCGGCAAGAAGCCGTGGCGCCAGAAGGGCACCGGCCGCGCCCGCGCTGGCTCCAGCCGCATCCCGCACTGGACCGGCGGCGGCATCACCTTCGGGCCGACGCCCCGCGACTATAATTTCAAGGTCAACCGCAAGGTGCGCAGCAAGGCGCTCTGGATGGCCCTGAGCGCGCGGGCGCGGGAAGGCGGGCTCAAGATCGTCGACAGGCTTGTTTTCGAGGAGCCCAAGACGGCGGCGGCGGAAGCAGTGCTCGACAACCTCGATGTCAACTATCCACTGCTGGTGCTGGTCGGCGACGAGGACAAGAATGCGATCCCCTCGTTCCGCAACCTGCTGAGCGTCGAGGTCACCGATACTACGGACCTGCTGGTGAGCGACGTCCTGGAAGCCCACATGGTGCTGGCCAGCAAGGAAGCCATCGAGCAGCTCAACCGGATGGGTGAGGCCAGATGAGAGACGCGCATACCATCATCCTCGGCCCGGTGATCTCGGAGAAGAGCTACCAGCTCATCGAGCACAGCAAGTACACCTTCAAGGTGGACCCGCGGGCGCGGAAGCCCGCGATCGCCCGGGCGGTGGAGGAGATCTTCAGCGTCAACGTGGTGGGCGTCAACGTCATCAAGATGCGCTCCAAGCCCAAGCGGCGCGGCGCCGTGCGGGGCCGGACGTCTTCCGGCAAGAAAGCGATCGTGGAGCTGGCTCCCGGTCAGAAGATCGAGTTCTTCGAAAGCATGTAGGTTAACCATGGCCAATGTAAAGACATACAAACCCACTTCACCGGGCCGCCGGTTCATGACGGGCGCGACCTTTGAGGAGATTACGCGCAGCAAGCCGGAAAAAAGCCTGACGAAGGGAATCGGCAAGAGCGGCGGCCGCAACGCCAACGGCCGCATCACCAAGCGCCATACCGGCGGCGGCCACAAGCGCCGCTACCGCCAGATAGATTTCAAACGCCTCAAGGACGGCGTTCCGGCGAAGGTAGCCAGCATCGAGTACGACCCCAACCGGTCGGCCCGCATCGCCCTGCTCCATTACCTGGATGGGGAGAAGCGGTACATCCCGGCCCCCATCGGCCTTAAAGTGGGCGACATGATCCGATCCGGAGCGGACGCGGACATCAAGATAGGCAACTGCCTGCCGCTGTCCAGCATCCCGGTGGGCACCATGGTCCACTGCGTCGAGATGAAGCCGGGGCGGGGCGCGCAGATGGCGCGCGGCGCCGGCACTTCGGCGCAGCTGATGGCAAAGGAAGGCAAGATGGCCAACCTGCGCCTGCCTTCCGGCGAGATGCGGCTGGTGCCGGTCGAGTGCCGGGCCACCATCGGGGAAATGGGCAACGTCACCCATGAGAACCTGGCCGGTGGCAAGGCGGGCCGGACCCGCTGGAAGGGCTTCCGTCCCAAGGTGCGCGGCACGGCCATGAACCCGGTCGACCACCCCCATGGCGGCGGTGAAGGCAAGTCGACGGCCGGCCGCCATCCGGTGACTCCCTGGGGCGTGCCGACCATCGGCTACCGCACCCGCAAGAAGGGCAAGGACAGCGACAGGTACATCGTCCGGTCGCGCAAACGGGGCCGCAGGAGGGGTTAATGAGCAGATCAACCAAAAAAGGCCCGTTCGTGGATGAAAAGCTGCTGGCCCGCATCGAGGCCATGAACGAATCGGGCAAGAAACAGATGGTGAAGACGTGGTCGCGGGCATCAACGGTCTTCCCGGAAATGGTCGGGCACACGATCGCCGTCCATGACGGCCGCCGGCACATCCCGGTGTTCATCACCGAGAGCATGGTGGGCCATAAACTGGGTGAGTTTGCCCCCACCCGCACTTTCCGCGGACACGGGCACCGCACCGAGAGGAGCACGGCGCTGAAGTAAGATGGCCAGGGAAAAAAAGGACACGAAAAAAGAAAAGCAGGAAGAGGTCCAGGAGGAAGTCCAGCCCGTCCGGGCCACGGCAAAGTACGTTCGCATCTCGCCGCGCAAGCTGCGCCTGGTGGCGGATACCGTCCGCGGCAAGGAGATCGCCGACGCGCGCGCCACGCTGGCCTTTATCACCAAGGGCGGCTCCAGGGTAGTGGAAAAACTCATAGCTTCCGCCGTCGCCAATGCGGAGAACAATCACGACTTGAGCGAAGACGAACTTTATATCAGCAGCATTTTTGTCAATGAAGGCCCGACACTGAAGCGCTACCGTCCCCGGGCGATGGGGCGCGCGGGCCGCATCCGCAAGCGCACCAGCCACGTGACCGTGGAGCTGGCGCTCAGAAAGGAGGGATAGAGTGGGTCAGAAAGTTCATCCGGGAGGCATGCGCCTGGGGATCATCCATGACTGGAAATCCCACTGGTACAGCGAAAAAGATTTTGCCAATTTTTTAATCGAGGATTTGCATATCCGCGCGCATATCCGCAAGAAACTGCGTCATGCGGCCCTGTCGGATATCCATATCAAGAAGGATACGCAGAAGATCACCATTGACATCCACACCGCGCGGCCTGGCATCGTCATCGGCAAGAGCGGCGCCGAGGTGGACGCCTTGCGCAAGGAGATTCACGCAATGACCGGCAAGTCGGTGCATGCCAACATCATCGAGGTGAAGCGCCCCGAGCTGGACGCCAACCTGGTGGCCCAGTCCATCGCCGAGCAGTTGGAGGGCCGCGTTGCCTTCCGGCGGGCGATGAAGCGGGCCATCACCTCCGCGGTCCGTTCGGGCGCCGAAGGCATCAAGGTTGCCTGCGCCGGGCGCCTGGGAGGCGCCGAGATGGCGCGCACCGAGGGTTACAGCGAGGGCCGGGTGCCCCTGCACACGCTGCGGGCGGACATCGACTACGGCTTCACCGAGGCGCGCACGACCTTCGGGCGCATCGGCGTCAAGGTCTGGATCAACAAGGGCGAGATCATGCCGGCCGGTTTCGATACTGACAAGACCAAGAGGGAGAGGCGCCTGGGAGAAGTTGACGCCCAGCGGCGCAAGTAAAGACAGATGTTACTGCCGAAAAAAACCAAATACCGGAAACAGCACCGGGGCCGCATGCGGGGACTGTCCAAGGGCGGCACCCGCGTGGAGCACGGCGAGTACGGCCTCAGAGCTCTGGAACCCGGCTGGATCACCAACCGACAGATCGAGGCCGCCCGTATCGCCATGACCCGCCACATCAAGCGCGGCGGCAAGGTCTGGATCAATGTCTTCCCGCACAAACCGGTGACGGAAAAGCCGGCCGAGACCAGAATGGGCGGCGGCAAGGGTTCACCCGAGAAGTGGGTGGCAGTGGTCAAGCCCGGCAAGGTGATGTTCGAGCTGTCCGGCGTCGCGCCGCCGGTCGCCAAGGAAGCCATGCGGCTGGCGTCCCACAAGCTGCCGGTAAAATGCAAATTTGTAATGCGCGAGGGTGATCTCTTTGAGGGCTAACGAGCTGCGTGACCTGACGGATGAGGAACTGGACGAGCGCCTGCGCGAGACGCGCAAGCAGCTCTTCAACCTGCGCTTCCAGCACGCCACCGGCCAGCTGGACAACCCCAAGAAGCTGGGGAGCGTCCGTAAGGACATCGCCAGGATCCTGACAGTGCAGGGCGAGCGGCAGCAGGCCGAGGCCGAGGCATAGGAGGCCATTGTGACCGAGGAAAAAACCGCAACGGGCAGGAGCAACCGCAAGGAGCGCCGAGGTGTCGTCGTCAGCGACCGGATGGACAAGACCATCACCGTGCGCATCGACACCAAGAAGGCGCACCGGCTGTATGGCAAGACAGTGCGGCGGTCCAGCAAACTGGCTGTTCACGATGAGAACAATGAAGCCGGCGTCGGCGATATCGTGCGGGTGGCGGAAACCAGGCCGCTGTCGAAGAACAAGCGCTGGCGCCTGGTGGAAGTGCTGGAAAAGGCCAAATAGTCAGGAATCAGGAAAGAGACAATAAGTGATACAAGTCGAAACCAGAGTCAAAGTTGCCGACAACACCGGCGCCCGGGAGCTGCTATGCATCCGCATCAAGGGCGGTTCGCACCGGCGTTACGCCCGGGTGGGCGACACGATCGTGGGCACGGTGAAGGCCGCGACCCCGGGCGGGGCCGTGAAGAAGGGTGAGGTGGTGACCGCGGTGGTCGTGCGCACGAAGAAGGAGCTGGGCCGCAAGGACGGCACTTACATCGCGTTCGACGAGAACGCCGCCGTCCTCATCGACGCCGCCAAGAACCCGCGCGGGACCCGCATCTTCGGTCCCGTGGCCCGCGAGCTCAGAGACAAGAGTTTCATGAAGATAGTTTCACTGGCCCCAGAGGTGCTTTGAAGATGGCAGGCAGCATAAAGATAAAGAAAGGTGACACCGTCAAGGTAATCGCGGGCAAGGCTCGCGGCAAGACCGGCAAGGTCCTGCGGGTGGAGCCGGCCCGGGAACGGGTCATAGTGGAGCGGCTCAACATGGTCAAGCGCCACCGGCGGCCCACCCCGCAAAACCCGACGGGCACCCTCGAGCGCGAGGCGCCCATCCATGTCTCCAATGTCATGTATTACTGTTCGCGCTGCGGCGAGGGCGTCAGGCTGGGTGTCAAAAAGGTCGAAGGCGGCGGCCGCCTGAGAGTCTGCAAACAGTGCGGGTCAGAGGTAGATTGATGGCGCGTCTGAAAGAAAGATTCGAAAAAGAGATAATCGGTGAGCTCCAGCAGGAGCTGGGCTTCAAGAACCCGATGCAGGTGCCCCGGGTCACCAAGATCACGGTGAACATGGGCGTGGGCGAGGCCAAGACCGACGCCAAGGCGCTGGATGACGCCATGGCGGAGATGACGGTCATCACGGGACAGAAACCGCGCACCAATCGCGCCCGCAAGTCCATCGCCCAGTTCAAGATCCGTGAGGGCATGCCGGTAGGATGCTCGGTCACCATCCGCGGCAACCGCATGTACGAGTTCCTCGACCGCCTGGTTTCGATCGCCCTGCCACGGATCAGGGATTTCCGGGGCATCCCCCGCAAGTGTTTCGACGGCCGCGGCAACATGTCCCTGGGGATCAAGGAACAGATTATTTTCCCGGAGATCGACTACGATTCAATCACCCAGACCAGGGGGATGGATATAGCGATCTCGACCACGGCCACCAACGATGACGAGGGCCGGGCCCTGCTCATAAAGCTGGGCATGCCCTTCCGGGAACGTTAGGAGTTTTATATGGCAAAGACATCATTACGGGTCAAGGCCAGCCGCCCGCCGAAATACGCCAGCAGGGGTTATCACCGCTGCCGCCGGTGCGGCCGTCCCCGCAGCTATTTCCGCAAGTTCGGGCTCTGCCGCATCTGCCTGCGCGAGCTGGCCCACCGGGGCGTCATCCCCGGCATGACCAAGTCCAGCTGGTAGGGAGGGGATAATCGAAATGACCGTTACCGATCCCATCGCCGACATGCTGACCCGCATCAGGAACGCCAACCAGGGCCTGAAAGACAGCGTCTCCATGCCGGTCTCGACAATGAAGATAGAAATAGCGAAAGTGCTCAAAAATGAGGGCTACATCAATGATTACGCCGTGGAGCGCGGCGAGAGCTTTGACAACATCGTCCTGGACCTCAAATACAGCGAGGACCGCCAGCAGGTGATCTCCGGCCTCAAGCGCATCAGCAAGCCGGGGCGCCGCGTATACGCCAGGAAAGACGCCATCCCCAGGGTGCTGGGCGGCCTGGGTACGGCGATATTGTCAACATCGAAAGGCCTGATGACCGGCCGCGAAGCCGAGAAACTCGGTATCGGCGGCGAAGTCATCGCCTTTATCTGGTAAGCAAGGCATCAGGAGCAGAGCAAGTGTCAAGAATCGGAAAAGCGCCAATACCGGTACCCGAGGGCGTCGAAGTGAAGATCGACGGCAGCGACGTCAGCGTCAAGGGACCCAAGGGGTCGCTGGCTTTCCGTTTCTCTCCGGAGATGAAAATCTCCCAGGAGGACGGCGCCGTTAAGGTCGAGCGGCCTTCCGACCGGGGACCGCACCGGGCCCTGCACGGGCTCACCCGGACGCTGATCGCCAACATGGTCACCGGCGTGACCACCGGTTTCACCCGAGAGCTGGAGATCAACGGCGTCGGTTACCGCGCCCAGCTGAAGGGCAAGGACCTCGAGATCCTGGTGGGGTATTCCCATCCGGTGCTCGTTCATCCCCGGCCTGATACCGAGTTCGAAGTGCCCAAGCCGAACCAGGTGATCGTCAAGGGCATCGACAAGCAGGTAGTCGGCCAGCTGGCGGCGCAGATCCGGGCCATCCGGCCGCCGGAGCCGTACAAGGGCAAGGGCATCAAGTA
>JAJYIN010000122.1 GCA_021790075.1 Actinomycetes bacterium
GCGGGTCCGCTTCTTCTTGCTTTCATAAGCCAGGCTGGCGAAACTGGGCTGGTTCAAGGTGGCCTCCCCGGTTGACTTTCCGGCATTCTATCATAGAATAGCCGGCGGAGGGTTAAGCAGAGGTTCCTTAGTTTAGAAGGCAAGTGGTACCGGTAATGGGGTCCACTTCACACTTCATCCATGATTGCCTTCATGTAGTGAACTTTCCTTTGATCCATGTGTAAAAATATGCTTCCATCATCAGAAAGAAGTTCATGAAGAAGTACGAGCCGGCGACGAACAAATTCGACAAACTCAGCGCCGGCAACCTTATCCTGATAAGCTTTTTCATCCCGGCTTCCTCTAAATTCCTGCTTACTTGCAAAGGGAGGATCTATGTAGACTACTCGTACGCCCGGTGTGCCATCTGAGTTACATAATTTTCCGTTCTTTTTTATCTCTAGCAGCGTCTTCATAGCCTGCAAATTATCACCAAAGATAATCTTATTATTCCAATCATCACCATTTTTTCCGAACGTGCTGGCCTCTTGGAACGGCACGGCAATTGTGTCCGCGATAACTTGTTCCTCAGTTTCCTTGCCGCGGTAGATTAGTTCATACTCTCGACGTTCAATTGGAAAAAGCTCTTTTTCCCACTCGAACGGAAGCTCTTCCCCGCTTTCAATAAGGTGAAGGCCGCGTTTTAAAAGCTTATAAATCTTCTCTTTGCGTTGCTTATTCATAGATAGCCTCTAATAACTGTAATCGATTCATCATTGTATTCATTACTTCCAGCAACAGCATTTTATATAGGCACCCGGACGTCCAAATTTTGACAGCACGTTCTGCGAGTGATAGATTCACCCCCGTATGAAGCTGTGTTAGTCACATACGTCTACTAAGGGAGATCCGGTGGCGAAAGTTAAGTACGAGAATATCATGCAGGACTGGGACGCGCACATGCCCGGTATTGGGACAAAAATTGAGGAACCTGCGATGGGGCCGATTGCCCTGTTGTTTTCAAAGCTGAAGAGTTGCTCACGGCTCTTGAAGAGGTCGATATCTCACAATATGGCTCGCGCTTCGTCCAACGGATGCAGCCGGGGGGGCTACAACCTGCGCTGTTAGAAAGAATGTTAGAAAATGAGGTGACTTACGAAACCGCAGGACTGAATCCTCTCAGCAAATTGAGTAATATGCAGGAAGAAAGTTGGAGCGGATGACGGGGATCGAACCCGCGATCTTCGGCTTGGGAAGCCGACGCGTTACCAGCTACGCCACATCCGCCCGGGAGATCAAACAACATGTTATCAAATAATTATTTTCGTGCTATTTTCGCTTGGAATCAGCAGGATTTCCAACTTGCCGCGCTATTTACCACATGACACTTCCGCATGGCGCGAGCGCCTCGCTAATTCTAAAACATAATAAGCCTGCATGCGTATCAGGATAAATTTCTTTTCCTTCGCAGGATGTCATCCAGGAAGATCATGAAATCCTGCATCCGGAACGAGTCTTAAAACCAATGTCTCAGCCACCACTTCTCGAAGGCTATCTTGCCCCAGTGAGCAGGACGGGTTGGCGGATACATGCGCACCGCCGGCTCGGGATCGGCGTAGAAGTTGCCACTGGCGAAACCGGCTTTGCCGCCACCGAGTTCCAGCCAGCAGTATCCTCTGCCATTAAATGAAGCCTCGGGCTTGCCGCCTTCGATTTCAGCGACTATGCGCTCGGCCGCAACCTTGGCTTCATAGTGGGCAAAAACTCCCGCCATGGGCAGGTTCTTGCCGTTTGCAAGCCTGATGTTGTTGACATCGCCAATTGCATATACGCCTTCATGCCCGGTCGCCAGGGTATGCGGATCGACATGAATCCATCCCGAAGAGCCGAGCAGGCCGGAGTAACTCACGACCTCGGGAGCCCGGTGGGGAGGAACAGCGAGGAGCAGGTCGACTTGCTCGGGCTCGCCGGTGGCCGGAATGATCTTCCCATCCCCGGGGCTTAGCCACTCGAAGGTAAACAGCGGATGATACTGGATGCCGCGCTTGCCCAGGACTTTTGTGATCGCCTCTCCCATCACCGGCCCGGCGACGGGCATGGGCTGATGTTCGGGAGAATAGATATGAACCTCTGATCTTTCCCGCACGCCCTTTTTGCGGAGGAAGGAATCGACCAGAAGCGCTGCCTCGTATGGCGCCGCCGGACACTTGAAGGGCATGTCTGTAACCAGAACCCCCACTTTGCCACCGGAAAAATCGTTAAGGGCGGCGCTGATCTTTGCCGCACCTTCCAGGTCATAGAGGTTCAGCGCCATCTCATCGAACCCAAGCACCTCCTGCGGAGCCAGCTCCGCCCCCAGCGCCACTACAAGGAAATCGTAATCGATTTCCTGCGACGGGGTTCTGACCTGCTTGCGGGCGGTATCTATCTGCACCGCCGGTTCGTTGATAAATTCGACCCCTTTCTGAGTCAGATCCGCCAGCGGCCGCTGGATCTGTTCCGCTCGGCGCAAGCCGACAGCTCGCCAGAGCAGTGATGACTGGAAAAGGTGATTGGGCTGGCGATCCAGGACGGTGATGCGATGGCCCTTGGGAAGCTTCCGGCGCAGGTGATAGGCAGCCACCAGGCCGCCGGCCCCGCCTCCAAGGATCAGGATGTTGGCGCCCCATGTCCGGCCTCCAGGCCGGGGGGCAGCCTTGACGGCAGGCTCCGCTTCACCCGGCGCTTCCGGCTCCTCATAGAGCTTCTCAATGGCAGCGGAGAAGCCAGCCTCGTTAAACTCACTCTCCCACAAGATCACTTTGCTGTCCGGACCGACGATAATGGAGTAAGGCACCCAGCCGTTGCTAAGCTCTTTAAAAAGTGCCCCCTCCTCATCGGGAATCACGTCAAACGGCAGGTTGTACTCTTCCTTCCACTGTTCGCAGGCCTCTTTTGTTTCAAAAGGACCCACGTAGACGGCCGAAAATCCTTTGGAGGAGAAGCGCTCATACAGGCGCTTTATGGCGGGAGCCTCCCGCCGGCAACCCTGTCACTGGCCCTTCCAGAACACGATCAGGAGTCCCTTGTCCGGTGCGGGCAGGCCCAGTTCCTGTAAATCGATGGCCTGTCCTTCGGAAACGCCTTTCTGACTTTCATCAATGACTCTCATTTGTGATGTCTCCTTTCTTTGGTGTAGTCAACAGGAGCCGAAGCTGGAGCTGGCGTAGAACATCATTCAGACTCTTTTTGCCCGGCCTCGACCGGCAGCCCCCTTGCGAGCCAGTCCGGCACGCCTTCCGACAAGCGGGTTGCCGTGAAACCGTTTTTGCGTAACATCTCCACGGCTTCGATTGCCAGCACGCAGTATGGCCCGCGGCAGTAAGCCACAATCTCGCGTTCACATGGCAGCTCGGTCAACTTTCGTTTAAGTTCCCCTAAAGGTATGGACATTGCCCCCGGGAGGTGGCCGGCCTGGAACTCTTCGAATGGCCGGACGTCGAGGACGGTCACCTCACCCTTTTTGACCCGCTCCACCAGAGCCTCCCGGTCCACGGCCTCCATTACCCCCCGCTCCTTTAAATACTGGTGGGTCACCTGCTTGATCTCCAGGAGTCGTGACTCCGCCAGTCCGCGCAGGGCAACAAAGAAAGTGCACACTTCCTCACCCGCCAGACTGTAGGTGACATGGACGCCCTCCTTCCGGGCCTCCACCAGCCTGGCTCTTCTGAGAACCTGCAAGTGATGCGATGTGTTGGCAACGGACTGACCGGCCAGCTCGGCAAGTGCGTCTACTGTCCGCGGACCCTGGCATAGCAGGTCGAGAATCTCCAGCCTCGGCCCGGCAGATAGCGATTTCCCCACTTGAGCCAGTTGTTCGTAAAGTGAATTCTTAAATTTTCGGGAAGAGGATTGCACGTCAATTCAAATAAACAAACGAACGTTTTATTATTACGAGCACGCGGGGCATTGTCAAGGATTGATGGTGAGTTCCAGGAAAAATCACACCCCTGGTCTGTCTGCCCCGGATTGCCTGGCAAGAGCGCTTTCATGCTCGCGCGGATTTTATGCTACACAACCTCGCACAGATATTCCTTGAACCAGTCGATGGTCTTGTTCAGGCCATCCTCGACCGGTACCGTCGGCTCCCAGTCCAGCAGCTTCTTGGCCAGCGAGATGTCGGGCCGGCGGCGGCGGGGATCGTCGGTGGGCAGGATCTGGTAAATGACGTCGCTCTTGCTGCCGGTCAGCCTGATGATCAGCTCCGCCAGCTCCCTGATGGTGTATTCGGACGGATTGCCCAGGTTGATGGGCATGTGATGGTCGCTCATCATCACCCGGTAGATGCCCTCCACCAGGTCGGAGACGAAGCAGAAGCTGCGCGTCTGGCTGCCGTCGCCGAAGACGGTGAGGTGCTTGTCTTCCAGCGCCTGGCGGATGAACGTCGGCACGGCGCGGCCGTCGAACGGCCGCATCCGCGGCCCGTAAGTGTTGAAGATACGGATTATCCTGGTGTCAAGTCCCTGCTGCCGGTGGTAGGCCATCGTCGTCGTTTCGGCATACCGCTAGGCCTCATCATAGACGCTGCGCGGACCGATCGGATTGACGTTCCCCCAGTAATCCTCCTTCTGCGGATGGATCTCCGGGTCCCCGTAGACCTCGGAGGTCGAAGCCAGCAGGAAGCGGGCCCGCTTCCACTTCGAGAGCCCGATGGCGTTGCGCGTGCCCACCGCGCCCACCTTGAGCGTATGCAGCGGCATCTGCAGATAGTCGATCGGACTGGCGGGGCAGGCCATGTGGTAGACGAAATCGACCGGCCCGGGGACTTCGATGAAACCGGTGATGTCCATGTTGATGAAGACAAAATCGCCGGAATCGATATGTTCCAGATTGCGCAGCGTGCCTGTGTTTAGATTATCCAGGCCGATCACGCGATGGCCCTTCGCAAGCAGGTAATCGCACAGGTGGGAAGCGATGAAACCGGCAGCGCCGGTTACGACTGAGACCTTCTGCTGAGCCAATTCTTAGTCCTCCTGTTAGCTGACTTATAGAATAATCTCATATTTGCGCACATGTTACGATAGTACTCTGATAGTGAAAAGCAGTGTGATCGAGCGGCGCCGGCATGAAGACCAGTATCATCATCCTGACATTCAACGGCCTTGAACTCAACCGGAAGTGCGTTGACGCGCTCCTGGCAAATACCGGTGGCGATTTCGAGCTGGTCATCGTCGACAATGCTTCCACCGACGGCACAGTCGAGTATCTCCAGGCGCAGACCGACCCGCGCCTGCGCGTCATCTTCAATGACCGCAACACCGGCTTTGCCGGCGGCTGCAACCAGGGCGCCCGCGCCGCCACCGGCGGAGTGCTGGTCTTCCTCAACAATGACACCGAGGTCACGCCCGGCTGGCTGAAGCCGCTGCTGGAAGCGCTGGCCGAGCCGGGCATTGGCATCGCCGGCTCCAGGCTGCTGTTCGCCGGCGGCACCATCCAGCACGCCGGCCTGGCGGTCTCCAGCGACGGCATCCCGCGCCACATCTACCGAGGCTTCCCCGCCGGCTGGCCCGCGGCCAACAAGCCGCGCGAGTTCCAGGCGGTCACCGGCGCCTGTCTCGCGATCAGGAAGGAACTGTTCGACAGGGCCGGCGGTTTCGACGAAAGCTACGAGAACGGCATCGAGGACATCGACCTCTGCTTCCGCGTGCGCCGGCTCGGCCTGAAGGTCGTCTACCGCCCCGAGAGCGTCGTTTATCATCTGGAATGCGCCAGCAAGAACCGGCTGGGGGGCGTCTTCCGCAATCTCGACCTCTACCGGTCACGCTGGCCGGCGGTCGCGCCCGACGAAGACGACTTCTACCGCGAGGACGGCTTCGGACGCTTCTTTATCATGAGACAGCATATTAGCAACCGCTACCTGACCGGCAACTACGGCGCCAAGGCGAAGCTGCTGCTGACGACCATGCTGGAGAAACTCGGCCGGCGGGCATGATGGGCCAGCGGGCGTGACGAGCCGCCTTTAGGCCTCCGTGGCGACCGCGCCGATCCGCTTGCGGCTCAGGACCAGATACGCCGCCGTGAGCGTCAGCGCCAGCGCGTTGATGATGATGAAATTATTGACCACAGCCAGGATACTGGCATTGTTCAGGTAAGAGAGCGCGAACACCGACACCGACGCCACGATGCCGATCAGCGAGACGAACATCTTCCTGAGAGCGATGGCGTAAACGAACAGCACGTTGAGCAGGGACGCCAGCAGGATAAAAAGCCCCACGCGGAACAGCAGCCCGGAGAACTCCAGGTACTTCGAGCCGATCAGCACCTTGACCACCGTTTCCGGCGAGACCAGGAACAGGATCAGGAAGAAGCCGTCCACCAGGATCGTCAACAGCAGCGCCTTCTGCAGGTTGCGCCTGTTCTGGCGCGCCGTGGCCGTCAGCTTGATCGACGGCAGCAGCACCGCCGAGATGGCGAAGGTGGAGAAGAAGATGATGCGGCCGATGACGGTGATGCCGCTGTACAGCCCCGCATCGGTCAACGAGAAGAAACGGCGCACAAGGATGACATCCGCCGAATAAAGCACGTTGATCGAGAACAGGGCGCAGAAGATGAGAGCGCCGTAGAGCAGGTCCTGCCGGACCACGGGATCGCGGATAATGACCCGAAAATAATTCTCTCCCAGGTGGTCGATCAGCCGGAAGTTGGTATATGCCCGCCAGCTGACGAAGGCCAGCGACAGGAAGGTGGCCGCGATCAGGCCGAACAGCGCCCCGTCCACCCCCAGCCCCATCGCGATCAGCGGCAGCGCCAGCAGGATCTTGGCGCCGCCCGAGATCAGGTTAGCCAGCGAGATCTCCTTGAAGCGGCTCTGCGCCTGAAGCCAGGC
>JAJYIN010000123.1 GCA_021790075.1 Actinomycetes bacterium
CTCGCTGCTGCACGACGCCGGCAAGCCGGGCGCCCAGTTCACCGACACCGACGGCCAGGTCCGCTTCTTCGAGCATGACAAACGCGGCGCCGAGCTGGCCGCGGCCATCCTCTCCCGCCTGAAGGCAAGCACTGGGATGATCCGGGCGGTATCCTTCCTGGTGCGCAGGCACATGCGTTTCGAGGGGCTGATCCAGCAGCACCCGCCCAGCGAGCGGGCGCGCCTGCGCTACATGCGGGCCACGGAGCCATACACACCGGAGCTGATCATG
Organism: Actinomycetes bacterium; assembly: GCA_021790075.1. Taxonomy (GTDB): domain Bacteria; phylum Actinomycetota; class Thermoleophilia; order BMS3ABIN01; family BMS3ABIN01; genus JAJYIN01. Next base: position 272 of record JAJYIN010000123.1, read on the forward strand.
CTCTCGGTGGCCGACCGCCTCTCGGTGCGCGGCCGCCTGGTGACCGAAGCAGACGTGGAGCGGCATCTGGCGCTGGCCCGGGAGATGATGAACAGCTGGTTCGAGCGCGAGGAGGCGGTGCCGCTGCCGAAACTGGCCGGCGGTGACGACCTGATGCGGGAGCTGGGGCTGGGACCCGGGCCGCTCCTGGGCGAACTCCTGGACCGCATCCGCGAGGAACAGGAGCTGGGCCGCGTCGCCACCCGCGAGGAGGCGCTCAGGCTGGCGTCCCGCCTACTGAAAGAAAAAGGGGAGGGGGATTAGACGGACCCGGCAGCCAAGGAAATTTACGGACTGGCGATCCTGCCGGCCGGGCGCAACGACCGCATGGCGCGGATCACCGGCAGTGGCGGGAACATCCTCAGGCTCATCCATTGTCCCCGCAAACTGGGCGGGAAGCTGGGGGAACAGCTTGATGAGGCGATCCGGCGCGACTGGGAAAAAATGGACGCGCCCGGCTTTGCCCGCAAATACAATCTGCCGGAAGGAAAGGAATGACGCCAGCGGCAGCCACGCCGTCTTCGCCGGCCGTGAGCATCGAAGCCCTCCGCAAGGACTACGGCGCCATCAGGGCGCTGGGCGGCGCCACGCTCACCGTCAGGAAGGGAGAAGTATTCGGGCTGGTGGGGCCCAACGGCGCCGGCAAAACCACCTTGATCAAGGCGATATGCGGCATCCTCAAGCCAACGGCAGGCCGCGTCACCGTGCTGGGTTTCGATGCCGGCCGCGACCGTTACCGCCTCCGCCGCCGGCTGGGGTACATGCCCCAGGCGCCGGCGCTTTACGAGGACCTGAGCCCGTATGAAAACCTCACCTTCTTCGGCAAGGGCTACCGCACGGAAGACCTGAGAGGCCGCATCCGCCTGGTGCTCGGGTTCGTGGAGCTGTGGGACCGCCGCGACGACCCGCTGCACACCTTTTCCGGCGGCATGCGCCAGCGGGTCTCGCTGGCCTGCGCCCTGCTCCGGGACCCGGAGCTGCTCATCCTGGACGAGCCTACCGCCGGCGTCGACCCCGCGCTCAAGCAGACTTTCTGGCGGCACTTCCAGGAACTGAAGCAGCGCGGCCGCACGATCTTCCTGAGCACCAACATGATGGAAGAGGCGATGCGGTGCGACCGGGTGGCGGTCATCCGCGCCGGCCGCATCCTCATCACGGAGGCTCCGGAGGCGATCCGCTCCCGCGGCCGCACGGAGATCACGCTGGAACTGGCCGGCGGCGGCCGGCGGGTGGAGGAGGCAGCCGCTTACGCCGAGGAGCTGCCGCGACTGCTGTCCGGTTACGGCCTCAGCAGTGAGGTCAGGCGCATCCGCATCAGGCGGCCCGACCTGGAAGAGGTCATCCTCTCGATGATCGGGCAGAAGGAGGCGGGCGCGGGCAAGGTAAAAACGCATACGGGTGACGATCCGCCCGCAGGCGGGACAGCGCCATCCGCCACACCAGAGGACCACACATGATTGCTAGTGTCAAGGCCATCGCCGTGCGCATCAACCGCCAGTTCCTGCGGGACCGGCGCTTCCTGGGCCTTTCGCTGATGGTGCCCCTCCTGATCATGCTGCTGATCAAGTACGTGCTCGACTCGCTTCCCGGCCTGGAGCGCCTGGGCGTGCATGTCTCCGATTACGCCATGTTCTTTGCCGCCTACCTGGTTCATTTCCTCGCCTATGTGCTCTCCACCATCGTCCTGGTGGGGGACCGCACCACCGGCACCCTGGCGCGGATGTTCGTTTACGGCTACCGGCGGCGGGAGATAGTCTTCGGCTACGTGGGCGGCTACTCGACCATCGCCGCCGGGCAGACCGCCTTCATCCTGGTTCTTACCAAATACCTGTTTGACATCAACCTGCTGCCGGACATCGTCCCGGTGGCGCTGACCATGTTTTCGCTGGCGGTTGTTTCGGTAGACCTGGGTGTGTTCATCTCCAACTTCGCCCGCAACGAAGGCCAGGTGATCCCGTTCATCCCCCTGGTGATCCTGCCGACCGCCCTGCTTTCCGGCATCGCCATCCCCATCGGTGACCTGCCCACGGTCCTGCAGTGGTGCAGCTACGTGATCCCGCTCCGCTACGCCGTGGAAGTGCTGAACGCAGTCCTGGTCAACCACCAGCCGTTCCGCGACAACCTGGCGCCTTTCCTGATCCTGGTGGGAATCGGTGCGGGGCTGCTGGCCACTGCCAGCTTCACCCTGAAGGAGCGGGAATAGCGGCAGTGGCGCCGGAAGGGCTGTTCGCCAGAACCGGCGCCGGGACGCGCCCGGCTAAGAGCCTATTTCGACAGGTTGTCCGTAGTGAGGTCGTGCGAAAAGACTTTAGGCTCTAAGACGCCTTGGCCTGGCGGGACGGCTTCAGCAGCGTCACGAACGCCTGCACCACCCCCGGGTCGAACTGGGTGCCGGAGGCCATTTCCAGCTCGTAGAGCGCCTGCTCGGTAGTGAGCGCCCGGCGGTAGGGCCGGTCCGAGGTCATCGCCTGGAAGGCGTCGGCCACGGCGATGATTCGCGCCCCCAGCGGTATCTTCTCGGTGATGAGCCCGTCAGGATAGCCTCCTCCGTCATAATGCTCGTGGTGATGGCGGACGATGGGCAGGAAGCTCTGCAGGCTGGCGATGTGTTTCAGGATGGTCTCGCCGACTTCAGGATGCCCCTTGATGCGGTTCCACTCGTCGGCGCTCAGGCGGCCGCGTTTGTTGATGATCTCCTCGGGCACGCTCACCAGCCCGATGTCGTGCAGGAGGCCGGCCACCCGCACCTCGTGGATGTCGTCCTCATCGAGGCCCATCTGGTGGGCGATGCTCGAAGCCATCCGGGCCACCGACTCGGCATGGCGCTTGTCGTAGCTGTTACGCTCGTCGACCGAGGCCGCCATCGCCTGGGCGGCGGCCAGGTGCAGCTCTTCCCGCACCAGGTCTTCCAGCGATAGAGCGCCAAACTCACCCGATTCCTCATGGAACAGGGTCACCCGGTTGCCGCCCTGCCGCTTGCCGTAATACATCGACCAGTCCGCCTTGTCAACAAGGTCGTGACCCAGCTGGGCATCCTCGGGGAAGCTCGCCACCCCGATGCTGGTGGTCAGGGGCGTGGTGACATGCTCCTTGGTGGCGAAGTTGAAGGCGGCCACGCGGCGGCGGATACGGTGGGCGATGATCTGGGCGCCCGAGGTGTCCGTTTCCGGGAGGATGATCGCGAATTCCTCGCCGCCGTAACGGGCGGCCATGTCCACGGCGCGTTTTGAATCGCTGATGATGCGCGATACGTCCTTGAGGGCCCGGTCGCCGAGGCCGTGGCCGTTGAGGTCGTTGAAGACCTTGAACTTGTCCAGATCGGTGAAGATCACCGAGAGCGGCGCCTGGTTGCGCTCCGCCCGTTTGATCTCCTCGTGCAGCCGTTTGTAGAAATAGCGCTGGTTGTAGAGGCCGGTGAGGCCGTCGGTGATCGCCTCTTCCTGGCTGCGCTCGTAGCGCTGGGCGTTCTGGATGGCGATGGCGGCCTGGTTGGAAAGAATGGAGAGGACCGCCAGCTCCTCGTGCCCGTACGATTCGGCTTCCTTGCTGTAAACATAGAAGACGCCCAGTTTCTTCCGGCGCACCTTTAGCGGCAGGCAGATGAACGCGCGGATGCCTTCGTCACGGGCAAGTTTACTGAGGCGGTGCCTGGCCTTGATGTCGTCGCTGAAGACAGCGGTGTCACCCAGCAGGACCTCGTCGGCCAGCCCCCCGCGGCGGAACTGCATCTTGCCGACGAATTTATCGCCGAGGCCCTTGGTATAGGTGTCGGTGAACTGCCCGTTCTCATCGTCGTAAAGGACGATGGCCGCCGCCTGTGAGTCGGTGATCTCCATGCCCTTCTCCATGACCAGGCCCACGACGTTTTCCCACTCGTACTCGGAGCTGATCGCCAGGGCGATGTCCGACAGGCGGGTCAGTTGCCTGATCTTGTGCTGGACGGAGTCGGCCATCCGGTTGAATGATGTGGCCAGCTCGGCAATCTCGTCGTTGGTCGTCACGGGGACCCGCCGGTCGAGGTCTCCATGGGTCATCGCCACGCTGGCGTCCTTGAGCCGGCTGAGCGGCCGGCTGAGCCGCCGGGCGGCTCCCAGGGCGATCAGCAGGCTGAGGCCGAATCCTGTCAGGGCGGCGTAGATGAGATAGGTCCGGGCGTCGGTGGCGGCCAGGTCGGCGGCGCTGCGGGCGTCCTGGTTGCGGGTCTGGTAATCACTGATGAGCGAAGCCGTCAGACCCCGCACCGTACCCAGGATGTTGTCGGAGACTTTCTCCCGGGAGACCGCCCCGGCCAGGTCGCCGGCCCTCCAGGCGGGCACGACGCCATTGAGGAAATTGTCATCGAACTGAGCGTCCGCCGTCCTGAGGCGGTTCATCAGGTCTGTTTCCCGGCTGGTGGGATCGTCTTGGGCGGCCGCGTCCAGGGCCTGGTCGCGGCGCTGGCGGGCTTGCTCAAAGCTGCCAATGGCGCTTTCCCGGTTTTCGAGAAGCAGCTCGTAGTGGTCCAGGATTTGATCGTCGGCGGCGACCCTGGCGTCCTGCAGGTGCTGCACCGCCTCCGAACGCGACACCGCCTCGGAGGCGGCTTCGCGGACGCAGTTGACCTCGCGGGAGGCCAGCAGGCCCAGCACGGAAAAGACGGCCATGATGGCGATGAAGCCGATGACCATTTTCGTGCTCAAGCGTTTCAGAAGGGGAATGCCCCAAAGTCTGCTCATGTACCCTCGTCCCGTTATTACCCTGGTGATCCCCGGAGGTATGACACCAGGGACGCCGGGAGTGGATACAAGCGGGAATTCCCACGGCCCCCCGGCAGCTTAGCCATAGTGACTCATCGGCAGAGGGCCGGTTTTACTTGACCTGAGGACCTACCAGTAGCCTGCCTGGGCGATGCCGAGACCGGGCGCCCGGCAACGGGGGCATTTGTAGGAGTCGCCCTTTTCGAAGAAGAGGACGGCGTGGCCGCAGTCGGGGCAGGTGAACTCCTCGATGAGGATGTCGCGGCCGGTCAGCTCCACCTCGACGATCTTTTGGCAGTGGTGGCAGACCGCGGGCAGGAAGCGGACACGGGGATCGAGCTGTCCGGCGCCCCAGCGGACATGCTCGGCACGGTAACCACAGGCGCCGCATTCGAAAGTGGTGAATTCACCCAACGATCTCGGCCCCCAGCACGTCGCGGATATGCGCCAGGGCGAACCGGTTGACTTCATCGCCGTCATGTCCGGGTGCGTCATACGTCTCCACGCAGTAGCGGGGAACGATCACCCGGTAGCGGCGGTTGATCAGGCCTTCGGCCGTGTGCAGGACGCAGATGTCGGTGCACACGCCCGCCATGATCACCTCGTCGGGACCGAAGGCCGCCAGCTCTTCTTCCAAGGTGGTCTCATAGAAGCCGTCATATCTGGTCTTGGGAATGAGGACGGCGTCCCTGGTATACTCCTGCAGCTCATCCACGACCCTGGTCTCGTCCGTCCCGGCGATGCAGTGGGGAGCGAACATCTTGAACTCGGGGTCATTCGGGCCGTGGTTGTCATAGAGGAAGATGATCCGGGAGCCGGCCCTGATCTCCTGCCGCAGGTGCTCCCCGGTGCAGGGCAGGATGCGCTCCATGCGGGGGCTGGCCAGGTTGCCGAATTTGAGAAAGCCGTTGATGGCGTCGGCGATGACCATGGCTCGTTTCATGACCGCTCCTGCTCCTTTTATTCCACCGGTTCCAGCCGGTCGTTGGGCCGGAAATATCTGCCCACCTTGGCGCACGGCCGGCCCTCCACCATGACGATATCAGCCGTGTAATCATTTTCTCCCCGGATGAGGCTGCTGCCAACCCCGTAGGCGTCCACCGGCGCTCCGGCGGCTTCGAAACGCTCGATCTTGGCGGCGTCGAACCCGGCGCTGACGATTATCCTCACATGCTGGAACCCCTCCGCGTCCAGCGCCTCGCGGACCTTGAAGGCCAGCTCCGGCTGCACGCCCGCGGGCTTGAAATAGCCCATTTCCTCCCACAGGCTGCGGTCCACGAGCGTCTCGGAATTGTCCAGCCGCACTCCCCAGAGCTTCTCCCTGAGTTCCCGCGCCACCGCCAGCGAGGTACCCACACAATCGTTATCGAAGTCAACCAGGGAGATCACGTTGACATCCGGGTAGTAAAGGTCGGCGAACGCCCTGGTGGCGGCCACCGTGTCTCCTCCGTAGGAAGCGATGAGGCTGTGGGGGATGGTGCCGATGCCCCGGCCGCCCCACAGCGAGGCCTGGGCGTCGGTGGAGACCTGGTCGATGCCGCCTGCACGCGCCGCCAGCCCGTCCAGCGGCTGGACGCTGTAATGGTCGTGACGGGCGCCGAACAGCAGGATGGGTTTGCCCCGGGAGGCGGCCAGCGCCCGGCGCACGTTCTTGCACACCAGGGTGCCGCGCGCCAGCGAGCCCAGGTAGACGGTCTCCAGGTGGGCGAACAGGGAGTAATCGCCCTCGATCGTCATCACG
>JAJYIN010000124.1 GCA_021790075.1 Actinomycetes bacterium
GTCGTTCTTGGACACCTTCTGGTTCTTGTCCACGAAGTCCATCTCCAGCTGGCCGTTGATGCTGCCGATCACCGTCCCCTGCGACGAATTGCTTTGCACCTTTGCCTCGACGTGGCTGGTGTGATCAATGATAAGGAGCACCTGGGCCGAGTTGGTCGTCACCGCGGATATCTGGCCCACGAGGCCCTGGCCATTGACCACTGTCTGTCCCATGGCCACTCCGTCGTCGGAGCCCCGGTTGATGGTGATGACGGCGTTCCAGGGGGAACCCGAACGGCCGATGACGCGGGCGGGCACGGACTTGTAATCCTGGGGGTAAGACGGGTCATTGATGAAACCCAGCATGTCCTTGAGCTGTTTGTTCTCTGCCGCCGCCTCGCGCAGCGAGACCACCTCGGAACGGAGCTGGTCGTTTTCCCGCCGCAGTCGGTCATTCTCGCCGCGGGCTGAGAAGAGGCCGCTTGCCCATTCATAGGCGCCCCGGAAGGGGCCGAGGATGGTCGAGGTCGCGGATTCCAGGGGTGAGATGGCCCTGAGGCCGCCCCTTTGGGTGGAGTGGAGAAAGCCGCCCACGGGTTCCCTGAAGTACCAGGTGAGCATGGCCACGGAAACCAGCAGCAGTACTGCCAGCACCGCTTGACGTTGTGCAACAGTCTTGCGGGCCAAGGTTAAACCTTAATACGAGCTAAAAGCGGCGCTTCGACTTGGCATGCCGGGAGGTCTTGTGCAGGGCCTCGAACTCTTCCAGCGAACGGCCGGAACCGACCGCCACGCAAGTCAGCGGAGACTCCGCCATGTGGATAGGCATGCCGGTTTCTTCCCGCAGGCGTTCCGACAGCCCCTGCAACAGCGAGCCGCCGCCGGCAAGCATGACGCCCCGGTCCATGATGTCGCTGGCCAGTTCCGGCGGCGTCTTGTCCAGCGTCGTCTTCAGGGCGTCGATGATGGCCGCTACCGGTTCGGCCAGCGCCTCCCGGATCTCCTCCGATGTAAGCACCACGGTTTTGGGCAGGCCGGTGACCAGGTCGCGTCCCCTGATCTCAGCCTGTTCCTCTTCCTCCAGCGGATAAGCCGAGCCGACCTCCAGCTTCAGCTCCTCCGCCGTCTGGCTGCCGATCATCAACTTGTATTCCTTCTTGACACGAGCGATGATCGCCTCGTCCATCTCGTCGCCGCCGACGCGGATGGACTGGGAGGTGACGATTCCTCCCAAAGAAATGACGGCCACCTCGCTGGTGCCGCCACCAATGTCAACGATCATGTTGCCGGTCGGTTCGCTCACCGGCAGCCCCGCCCCGATGGCCGCCGCCATCGGCTCCTCAATGAGATAACACAGGCGGGCCCCCGCCGACAGGGTCGCTTCCTCGACTGCCCGCTTCTCGACGCCGGTGACGCCCGAGGGCACACAGACCACGACGCGCGGATGGGCCCAACGGTTCTGGTGGACCTTCTGGATGAAATGTCGCAGCATCTGCTCGGTGACGTCGAAGTCGGCGATGACGCCATCCTTGAGCGGACGGATGGCGCTGATCGAGCCCGGGGTCCGGCCCAGCATGCGCTTGGCCTCGGCGCCAACCGCGTGCACCTCGCCGGTCCGCTGGTCGATCGCCACCACAGACGGCTCGCTGAGAACGATCCCCCGGCCTCGGACGTAAACCAGAGTGTTGGCGGTTCCCAGATCCACCGCCATGTCGCGGCCGCCAAAACCGGCGAAATAGTTCATTAGCTTGATAGGAGACTCCTTTCGGCGCACAGGCCCCCCGGGGAGAGGCCGGAAAAACTCTGCGAAATTTACCCCGCCGTCTAAAAAACAAACTCGGAGAGGAATTCACACCATCATTCTGCAGGCAGCATTGTTCAGCTCCTCTTGGAACACGGTATTATATAACACTTGGGTTGGAAGGCAAAAGGATTGGCTGAGGGTTTTAATTTCAACCCTCCAGTAATGGTCGAGATTCATCCGGTGAGGCGGCATGCCCTCTGGAAAAAAGGCGCCCGTGAGGAGCGCCTTTCCGTCAACCAATATGCGTTCGTGGATTTACGGATAAAGGTACCCGTATCCGGATGTATCACTGGCGCTGCCCGAGGTCGATGACTGCCAGGCGGTGACCCCGGAAGGCACATCATATTTCAGGTCCGTGCTGGCCGAGCCGGCGGCGGCGACATTTCCCAGAGTGACGGGCAGGGGCGTAAGCAGCGACACGCCGTTGGTATTGATGCTGCTGGTGATCCGCACATGGACGGCATCGGTCGTGCCTGAGTTTGCCACGCTCCACCGGACAGTCAGCTGGCGCATCGTGAAATCAGTATAAGAACCCCAGAAGACATCCACCTGGAAAAGGCTGAGCTGCGGCTTGCCCACGGGCGGCAATCCGGTGGAGACCGCGAAGCTGCCGGTTATAGGCGAGACGTTGCCGGCCCGGTCGGCAACAGAGCCGCCGATGGTGTGCGCGCCATTGGTGAGCCCGCTGACCGGGCAGCTGAAACTTGTTGCATAGACAGCGCAACCGGCAAGTTCCCCACCATCCAGCTCGACCTTCACGGAACTCACATCGATGCCATAGGCATCATACAGGTTGCCGCTGACGGTCACGCTGTCCTTTGTCACCGTCCCGGCGGGTTTGACGTTGGTCACGCTGGGGGCGGTGGTGTCGACGACGAAACTGCCGCTGATGGGACTGGCATTGCCGGCGTTATCAGAGACAGACCCGCCGATGGTGTGGGTTCCCCTGGAGAGGCCGGAAACAGGACAACTGACTCCGGTAGCAGTCACCGTGCAAAACCTGGTAATCGAAAAACCGTCAAGCTTCACTACCACGGAGGCCGGGTTGATGCCGCTATCTGCATCGCTGTAGCCGGCGCTGATGGTGGGCGCGGTGGTCTTGACCGGCCCGCTGGGCTTGACATTGGAAACCACTGGCGGCGCAGTATCGGCAGCGGCGCCAAAGGCGGCGCCTGTGGCCGGTCCGCCGAGCAGGAACGCGAGAATGACAAATACTGTTAGACCCCAGGGAGCAATCCGGCCCTGGGGAAGCCTGTGCTCTTTCACCCTGTCCCCTTTCCCTTATAAAAAAAACCAGCCTTATCTTGACTGGCGCGCATCAATTATACCGGTTGTTCTGCCAATGTCAATAAGCTTTATCTATTATGTCAAACTAAGTTTGCAAACTACTATTTGCGGTAAAACGGGCCGGCGCTCTGTCAGACCGGGTTGGCTCAGGCTGTCCAGGCCGGCGGCGGCCAGAACCCCTTTTCCCTGAGCAGGCGCACGAGCAGGGGCACAGGCAGCCCTACGACGTTGGTGTAATCGCCGCGGATCTCCTCCACGAATGCCGCCGCCCGCTCCTGGATGGCGTAGCCGCCGGCCCTCCCCCGCCACTCGCCGCTGGCGATGTAGAGCTCCATCTCGGATTCCGGAATCGGCGCAAAGCGCACTTCGGTGACGGCGTGCTCGGTCTGTTCCCGGGCCTCGCCATCACTGCCGCTCCATACGAGGGTGATGCCGCTGTAGACCAGATGGGTGCGGCCGGAAAGAAGTTTGAGGAAAGCGAGCGCCTCTGTTTCGCCGGCGGCCTTGCCCACGGCGCGTCCTCCCATTACTACCATGGTGTCAACCCCGAGAATGGGAGTTCCCGCCGGCAGCGGCCTCAGCCAGGGAAGCACCGACCAGGCCTTGCCGCGGCTGTGGCGCTCCACCAGCTCCGCCGGCAACTCGTCCGGACGGTCCTCCTCTTCGTACTCCGGCGCGACTACTTCAAAATCAATACCAAGGGACTCGAGGAGGGTCTTGCGCTGGGGAGATTTCGAAGCCAGGTAGAGCAAAGTCCGCCCACTTTGTCAAATAATCTCTTCTTCCCGGAAATAAAGGCCGATCTCGCGGTCGGCGCTCGCGGGTCCGTCCGAGCCATGGACGATATTGGCCTCGATGTCAAGTCCGTAATCGCCGCGGATGGTGCCCGGCTCCGCCGCCATCGGGTTGGTGGCCCCCATCATCTTGCGAACCACCGAGATCGCTTCCGGCCCCTCCAGCACGAATGCCGCCACGGGCCCGGATGTGATCGAGCTGACCAGGTTGTTGAAGAAATCCTTTTCCCGGTGCTCGGCATAATGTTCCTCCGCCAGCGCCCGGTCAAGCCGCAGATATTTCATGGCCCTGATGCGGAACCCCTTGCGCTCGAAGCGGGCCAGTATCTCACCCACCAGTCCACGCGCGACGGCGCCCGGCTTGACCATCATGAATGTGCGCTCCAATTTTCCTCCCAATGATAAGCATTAGATCGAAACGGCTTTTGCAAAAAGGGGAAGCCGTGTTGCCACCGAAGACTCTTGGCGATTTCCGTCTGAGACGGCAATGCGGCATCCGCCGGCAAAATGAGCGTACGTTACGCGAACAGCTCGTCTTCCGCCACCAGCGCCTTGGCCGGCGTCACCTTCACTTCGCTGGCGCAATAAGGACAAACCTTCCAGGAGGGATCCAGCGGCCGCGAGCAGTTGCGGCAGGCGGTCTTGAGCCGGCGGCGGCAGTGCGGGCAGATGAGGTAATCCGCCATCACCGGTTTGCGGCAGGCCGGGCAGTGATCGGCGCCGCCGACGATCTCCAGCTCGCGCGCCTTGATCTCGAGCTCGCGCTCGAGGACGTCCTCCAGATATTCCGGCGGCCGCAGGATGACATAAAAAAGCGTGCCCACATACGGAAAGATGAGGGAAGTGGCCACGGCGACGCCAATCATCAGCCTGTCTTCCAGGCGCCGCCTGGCGTCCTTGTAGGTCCAGAAGACCAGCGCCAGCCACAGCCCCACGAGCACCGCCCGGGTCATGAGGCTGGCGAACTTCCAGGCAGGCGAATCAAAGAAACTTTCGGACCCGTCGGTGCTGCCGCCTGCCTGCAAAATCAGGGTAGAAAAAAACATGAATTAGACTCCCTCGCCCCAGCCTTACCGCGGCCCGGCCACGCTACAGGCCTGATTAACAAGAACCATCACATCATCCGTTTCTTGATGTCCGCCAGCAGGTACAGGGAACCCGTCACCAGGATCACGTCCCGGGTGGAAGCCAGTTTGAAGGCGCTCTCCAGCGCCGACTGGTTCTCCCGGGCGACAAATGTCTGCACGGAACTCTCCTTGACCACGGGCAGCTTGGCCAGCTCCTGAGCGGGCATGCAGCGGGGGTTAGAATTTTCGGTGATGAATAAGATATCACAAAAATCCAGCAGTTGTCCCAGCATCTGACCGGCATCCTTGTCGGAAAGGATCGAGACGACGCCGATCTTGCGTTTGCCTTCCACGAGCGTTTCCAGCGATGACAGGAGCTCTCCGATACCGCTGGGGTTGTGGGCGCCGTCAAGGACGACCAGCGGATGGTCCGAGATGATCTCCAGCCGCGCCGGAATGATGATCCTCGGCAGCGCCCGCTTCAGTTTCTTCTCGTCCAGCGGTTTGCGCGTGAACAGCTCGGCGGCCTGGATGGCGACGGCGCAGTTGGTCCGCTGGTACTGCCCGAAAAGCGTCAGCGACAGGTCGGAGTACTGGCCCCTGGCGGTCCAGACATCAAACTTCTCCCCCCGGCCTTTGAGCAGCGAGAAATCCTCGCCCAGCACCAGGACCCTGGCTTTTTTGCGCTGGCAGATCTTCAGAGATTCGGCCATAGCCTCCACGGAGAGCAATCCCAGTACCACCTTGCCTTTGTCGGGCAGGATGGCCAGCTTCTCGCGGACGATGGCCGCTTCCGTTTTTCCCAGCAGCTCGGTATGCTCCAGGCCGACCGTGGTCAGCACCTGGACCTTGCTGGCCAGGACGTTGGTGGCGTCAAAGCGCCCTCCCAGTCCCGCCTCGATCACGGCCACGTCCACCTTCATCTGGTGGAAATAAAGGAAGGCGGCCGCGGTGAGGACCTCGAACTGCGTCAACGGGCCGCTGCTGCGGGAGCGCTTGTTGACCTCCTCCGCCTTCTCCCTCACGTCCAGGATCAGCTTCTCGAAGCGCGACGGCGTGATTTCCTTGCCGTTGATCAGATACCGCTCCGTGAATGAAACCAGGTGCGGCGAGAGGTAAGCGCCGGCCTTGAGCCCCTGGGAGCCCAGGATTGTGGAAACCATGCGCGCCGTCGACGATTTGCCGTTAGTGCCGACGATGTGGATGGTCTTCAGGCGCTTTTCGGGGTTTCCCAGCGCCTTCAGGAGTTTGGTGATGCGCGCCAGCCCCGGCTTCATGCCCAGCCGGTCCAGCTCGGTTAGATATTCTTCTACCTCGTTGTTGACCATAGAAACCGGCATTCCTCTATTGGAAATATGCAGCCGGCGGTGAGGCCAAGCTCGCCTACCCGCCGAAATAGCGCTGGTACTGCTGTTCGAGTTCGGCCAGCTCCCTGTTGTGCTGCTCGAGTTTCGCCCGCTCTTTTTCCACCAGCTCAGGAGGCGCCTTGGCCACGAAGTTCTCGTTGCCGAGCTTCTTCGCTGCCCGCTCCAGTTCCTGTTTCTTCCTGGAAATCACGGCCGCCAGGCGCACACGCTCCTGATTAACATCGATGAGATCCTCCAGCGGCACCAGCAGTTTGCCGCCGGGGATGAGGGCTACCGCCGGCTGCTTTCCCGCCACCACCGCCTCGCCCTCGGATGCGACGCTCTCGGCCAGACGCGTGTTCGATAGCGATTCTATCAGACCGGCGTTGTTCTCTACCACACTGCGGACCCGGGCCTCTCCCGAAATGAGG
>JAJYIN010000125.1 GCA_021790075.1 Actinomycetes bacterium
CTTGGTCGCCTTGGCCCCGTTTCTGGTTTTGCTTATCAGCTTCATGGTTGGCTGGAAGTAGTTCGTATATAGCCGCAGGTTTGCATATATCTGGTTGAGGATCTTTAACTCTTCTTCTGTGTCGTAACGGAAGTAGCCCACCGTCTTTCTGACCACCGTCCAGTTCTTCTGCTCCACGAAGCAGTTGTCGTTCTTGCGGTAGGGCCGCGAACACCCACTTCTGCGCCTTGTTCCTGACCGCCCGGGTCTCGGTCCAGGTGCTGGAGATATCGGTCGGCATTGACATTGGTACCCCGGCGTCCTTTCAGCCTGATCCGCTTTCGCTCAGGCGTCATCATCCTGTCAATGGTGGCCGCAGAGACCGAGAGGAGATTATCCCTGACTGCCGGGGCAAGCTCAAGTTCTGAGCACCGCTCCAGCACCTTTATTATCTCTGGCATGTAGGGGGCCAGCCGTTTGCCTGATGCCATGGAAAGCACCGCCCATATCTTCCTGGGTGCCTTAAACTCCTCCTGAGCGTACTTCCTGGCCCTGGGGCGAGGTGGCTTCTTTTTACCGGCTGGCCTGGTCCAGCCGAATGCCTCAAGCGCCAGGCCGCATATGAGCGGTTGTAGCCCGTCACGGCCACGAACTCGTCGAGGATCATGCTTCTGTGGCCTTTGGTGGCCCGTTTGTATCTACCCGCCAGTTCCTTGGTGACTGCTTTTCTATGGTTCATGGTGAGTGCCACGATATGTCCTTTCGCCCGCCACGCGTATGGCGTTAAGGACACCCCGAAAACCGGGACCGTTTCAAGTAGATTTTTAAATGAGGCAATGAATCGGTTTGGAGTAGATTTCTGGTGAGGCAATTCGCATTGTTGAAAATATAAATGCTAGTGTATAAAATAGATTTTTGTGCGGGCCAGTAAACAAGCTGGAAAACAAGTTATAATGGCTTGTAAAGGTCGAAGGGAGGTGGGAAATGAACAAAAAGGCTTTCATATTGTTAGTTGTTGGGCTCACGGTCGTTTCCATGCTAATTGCGGCAAGTCAGGCTTTGGCGGCGTCCGGCGGTGGCACAGGTGGTGCCCCGGCGCCGGCGGCGTCCGGCGGTGGCACAGGTGGTGCCCCGGCGCCAGCGGCGTCCGGCGGTGGCACATCATCACCGGCGCCCAGTTCTGGCGGCTCAGCGCCCAGGGCAACATCCGGCAGCTCCGGCAGCACCAGCTCAGGCAGCTCAGGCAGCTCAGGCACGGCGAGCAACGGCAAGACCGGCGGTGACGTATTTCTGTACGCCGGGTTGGGCGCGGCGCTTTTGGGGACCGGATTTTTCCTCACCCGTAAAGCCAGAGTTTAATCAGTTTAACCGCGGTTTTTTTAAGCCGCTTGTACTGCACAACAAAAGCAGGGGGCAGCCGGGGGGGTTAAAGGCTGTCCCCTGCTTTGGCGTTTCTTGCTTGGCTTATGCGGACAGTCTGGCAATTCACGAGCCTGCCTCCAGGCAAATATCACCGCCAAACCGGCATCCAGCTGGTCCACCGGACCATAAAACCGGCAAAGGCAACCAGCGGCAACAGGGTAGTGCCTCCCAGCACGGTCAGGCTGCCTTGAAGCTGTGGCAAAAATGTCTTTTTATAAAAAATTCCTGCAGCCCGGTAGGAAAATCTCGGAAACTGGCCGTAAGAATAATAAACAGCCAGTATATAGGCGCCAAAAAAAGACTGGCTGCCGCTATGGGAATGAAGTTCCATAACCGGAAGCGCTTGTTGATGACCAGATAAGCAAGCGCCAGCGGCAACACCGACAACCCCTGGAAAAAAGTCTGAGCTGTCATGATCATCAGGATCGTGGACACGACCAGAAGCCAGTTCTTGCGCCTGTCCACTCCCCGGATAAAAGCGGCGATCGCCGCCACCCACAAACAGATGCCCGGCACGTCCACCGTTTCCAGATGCGAATTAATCATCAGCATGGGACTTGCCAGAAACAGAAGCGTGGCTGCCAGTCCGCTGACCCCGAAACGCCAGCCCAGCCAGTACATGCCAATGCCTCCGATTACCGGAAAATTGATCAACGACAGGTGAATCGCTACTTCGGATGGTCCGCCGCTCGCCCGGATGACGAGGCTCAGATACGTGGAGAGAAGGTGTGGATGCGTCTTTACTCGACAGGGGGAATTCGGCTATTGTTAGCGCGATGAACATCCTCGTAACCGGCGGAGCCGGCTTCATCGGTTCCCATACATGTGAGCGTCTGGTGCGCGCGGGACATCGGGTGCGCGTCGCCGACAACCTCTCAACCGGAAAACGCTCCAATCTTGCCTCCGTCGCCGGTGACATCGAACTGATCGAGCTGGACATCCGTGATTTCGAAAAGTTGCGCGCCGCTACGTCCAGCATGGAAGCGATCGTCCACCTGGCCGCTGTTGCTTCCGTGGTCAGATCGATTGAAGAGCCGCTGGCCACGCAGGCGATTAACGCCACAGGCAGCCTCAACGTGATCGAAGCGGCGCGGCTGGAAGAGGTCCGGCGGGTGGTCCTGGCCAGTTCCGCAGCTATCTATGGCGACGACCCGGTGTTGCCAACCACCGAAGACTCTCCCATCAGGCCCATAACACCCTATGCCTGGCAGAAGCTGAGCTCGGAATTCTACGGCCGGTTTTACGGTGAACAGCACGGGACTGAATTCCTGGCGCTCAGGTATTTCAACGTCTACGGTTCCAGACAGGATCCCGCCTCGCCCTACTCAGGCGTGCTTTCCATCTTCACCAAACGCGCAGCCGGCGGCCGGCCACTGATTATTTATGGCGACGGGAGGCAGACCCGCGATTTCATCCATGTCAGCGACGTCGCTGAGATCAACCGCCTGGGGGTGGAAGCCACCTGGCCGCTGCCTCAGATCATCAACGTCGCCACTGGCCGGGAGACGCTGATTATCGATGCCGCCCGGATAATAGGGAAAGCCGCCGGAATGACAGATGCGGACGGCTGCTTCGAATTCGAACCACCGCGTCCTGGTGACATCCGGCGGTCATTTGCCACAGGCGAGCTAATGGTCAAAACCTTCGGTTACCGGCCGCGAGTTGCAGTCGCGGCTGGACTGAAGGAGCTGGTCGCCCTGCAGCAGGATGGCTAGTGGAAGGTTCAGGCCCAGATGAAGCAGCTCCGCGCGCGATACGCATCTTCGCCGCGTTCCTGAGGCTTGGCCTGACGGCGTTCGGCGGCCCGGCGATGGTTGCATATATCGGCAGGATGGCCGTGGAACGCCGGCGCTGGCTCGATGAGCGCACTTTCCGCGACGGCGTGGCGCTGGTGCAGGCCGTCCCCGGAGCCACGGCGATGCAGATGGCCGCGTACGTGGGGCTAAAATCCCGGGGAGTCCGCGGCGCGCTTGCTGCTTACGCCGGCTTCGGCCTGCCCGCTTTCCTGCTGATGCTGCTGTTTTCCGTCCTGTATTCCGGCACGCGCCATCTGCCCGTGGCAACCGCGCTTTTTACCGGCCTGCAGGTGATCGTGGTTGCCATCGTCGCAAGCGCCACCTGGAGCTTCGGCAGGGACAGCCTTAAAACGGTGCGCGCAGGCGCGATCGCAGCTATCGCCGCGACGCTGCTGTGGTTCGGCGTCAGTCCGTTCCTGGTTATCGCCGGCGCCGGCGCTGCGGGTCTGCTGCTTTACGCCAGTGCACCGGCCGGACGCGTCCCCGCCTTCCATGCTTCGCGCGCGCGGTTGTGGCCCGCCCTGATGCTCGTGGCGCTGGTGGCCGCCGCACTGACGGCCCTGTTCATCGTCAACCGTCCCCGTTTCGATCTGGCGGCGCTGATGCTGCGCATCGACCTGTTCGCGTTCGGGGGAGGTTTCGCTTCGCTGCCACTGATGCTGTTTGAGATCGTCAAAGTACGCGGCTGGATGAGCAGCAACACGTTCATGGACGGCATCGCTCTCGGCCAGGTCACCCCCGGGCCGATCGTGATGACAACGACTTTCGTCGGATACCTGGTCTACGGCCTCAGCGGCGCCGTCATCGCAACATTGGCGATCTTCACTCCTTCTTTCCTGATCATGGTTATCGTCACGCCTTTTTATGACAGACTGAAAAGCGCCGCCTGGTTCGCCCGGGCCACGCGCGGAATACTGGCGTCGTTTGTAGGTCTGCTCTTTTATGTCATGGTCAAATTCGCCCTGGCGGTCCCCTGGGATCTGCCGCGCGCGCTCCTGGGCGCGGCGGCGCTGGCGGCGCTGCTGAAGAAGGTGGATATCCTCTATGTAGTGCTGGCCGGAGCGGCGCTGTCTCTGCTGCTATTCCGCTGAACACCGGGAGCCGGCGCTGTATATGGCGAACGAGCCGTGTCCTGCCGCGGAAAACTGAAAGGCAGGCCGCTTGCGTCCTTGCAGGAGATGGTGACCAGGGTCCTGAAGGCGAGCGTCCCCGCCGGCACGTGGTAGGCGACGCTCAGGCCGGCGCTACTGCCGGAGGGCAGATCTCCCAGTGCGACGGGCACAAAACCGGCGGCAGCGGATCCGCCGCTGGTGTCTATCGACACCACCCTGGCGCCATAGGCTGTGCCGTTACCGCTGTTAACGACATTCAAGGCCACGTTCAAACGCCCCTGCAGGTAATTATCAAGACTGCCCCATGAGACCGCTCCCGCGGTTATGCCCAGCTGCGGCGCGGCACTCGAGTACCAGGATGTCAGCGTCGCCTGCGCCGGCTTCCCCTGTACCGTGAAATCGGTGTTGCCGGGGCCGCTCGTATCCGCTCCGACCATCCAAGTCCCACCAGAACATCCCGGCCAGCCAGGACTGGTTGTTGAAGACCCTGAAAGCCGCGTCGGCGGCCCGGGCTTGCAGAGCGCCGTCATAGGCGCCGGCAGAGGAATAGTCCCAGGGAGAGCTCGCCGCGTACTGGACGCTGCGGTAGCCGAGCTCGGTGAAAATCACGGGTTTGTGCCATTGCGCCTGCCACTGCTCGATCTCACTGAGCCAGCTGGCGGCGATGAGCAAACCCGCAAGGGGTATGTTCTGCCGCGGAAATGAATCCGCTATGATATGCGTATGCACGCCCCCGGTCCGAAAAAGCGTTTTGCCGCCGTGATCAGACACGTCCCCCACGAGGGCCTGGGACTGATTGAAAAATCCCTCGTTGATGCCAAAGTCGATTTCAGGTATTTCGCGCCCGGTGACCGCGGACTCGACTCGCTCCGGTCTGATTTCCTCATCGTCATGGGAGGACCGTGGAGCGTCTACGACGACTATCGCTGGCTGGAGCCGGAGACGCGGCTGATCAGGCGCGCCGTGGAGGAAGAGGTCCCGGTGCTGGGCATCTGTCTCGGCGCCCAGCTGATCGCGGCCGCGCTCGGTGCTTCCGTATACCCGTGCGGCAACAAGGAGATCGGCTGGTATCCGCTGGATGTCAGCGATAGCGGCCGGCGCGACCCGCTCTTCTCACACCTGGAAGCGCGCGAAACAGTCTTCCAGTGGCATGGAGATACCTTCGACCTGCCTGCGGGCGCCGAACTGCTGGCCTCCTCCCCCCTCTGCCCGCATCAGGCCTTCCGCTACGGCCGGTCGACCTACGCGCTCCAGTTCCATCTGGAGGTGACCGCGGCGATAGCCGCCGAGTGGCTGCAGCTGCCGGAGAATGTGGAAGAGGTTGACAGGCTGCACGGCAGTGACGGCCTCAGGCACATCATCGCCGGCACCGGCGAACACGCGGACAGGCTGGGGCGCCTGGGTCAGGAGGTCTTTGCCGCATTCCTTGAACTGTAACCGCCGGGCCGGTTACTCCGTCCCATCCGCCCTCATCCTTCCCCGTGCCATCGACGCGAAGATGCCGCCGAAACACAGAAAGGTGAAGATGACAAACGAGATGCGGACACTCCTGAGGAAAAGCGGGTCGGCTGCGGCGGTGAGCGCGCCGCCGCTGACAAACTCGGTGCTGCCGATGTAGATGGCGAACATCAGGGTGACGATGCCGAGGCTCATGCTCTGTCCGATAGTGCGCATGGTGCCAAGCGTCCCGGAGGCCACGCCGTAAAACCGGGGCCTTACCGAGCTCATCACCGCGTTCGTGTTCGGCGATGAGAAGAGTCCGAAGCCCGCCCCCAGGATCACCAGGTCGAAGACGATATAGAGCATACTGGTGTCTTCCCCCAGAAAGATGAAGAGGAACAGCCCCAGTGTCGTCAACGCCATCCCCACCGAAGCCACGATGATCGGCTCTACCCGGTCCGACAGCCTGCCGGCAAACGGCGACAGGATGGTCATCACCGCCGGCTGCGGCACCAGCAGAATCCCGGCCACGAACGCGCTGTGCCCCTGGGTGAACTGCAGGTACAGGCTGAGAAGAAAACCGACGGCGAACGTGGCGCTGTAATTGATCAGGGCCGCCAGATTGGAGAAGGCAAAGACGGTATTATGACGGAATAACTTTACGTCAAGCAGCGGCTGCTCGATCCGCGACTGCCGCCAGATGAAGGCGGCCACGCCCAGCATGCCGGCACCTACCAGCACGGCGCCCAGCAGGCGCTCTTCCGGCAGATTGGGCAGGCCGTAGATCAGCGCCGGAAGCATCAGCATGTAAATGACCGCCCCCGGGATGTCGAAACTCTCTCCGCGGGCGCCCG
>JAJYIN010000126.1 GCA_021790075.1 Actinomycetes bacterium
CGGCAGGCCCGCCCAGGGAGGCATACTTGGCGTAGATGGCGCCGTAAACAGACCTGGCTCCGATGGCCGGTAACCAGTAAATCCTCGCATTGGCAAAATCGCTCTGGCGGCCGCTGGGAACGCCAGGGATATCATGCTCTTCCACCAGGGGCGGCCCAAATGCAACCGTCCCGCCATACCCCAGGAATTCGGCCAGGATGCCACCGTAGAGCCTGATGGTTCCGCGGGTGGCATCCCAGTAGATGCGGCTGAACTGGAAATCGCTCTCGCGGGAACCGCTGTAACCAGGCACATCATGCTCATCGCCGAGCGGGAACCCGAAGCTGGACGGTCCGCCGCTTTCCAAATATCTGGCAAGGATGCCGCCGTTGACCGACCCGGCTCCCGTAGCGGCGCTCCAGTAGATTCTGCCGCCGGTGAAGTCCTGCTCGCTTCCCCAGGCCACCTGGTACTCATCCGAAACCGGCCATCCGAGGAAACCGCCGATGCCGCCGAGGCTGTCATATTTTTGCTTGATGCCACCCTTGATCCAGTAGGTGCCGCCGGTCGTGCTGTTCCAGAAAATGGCGCCGCTGGTGAAATTCTGGGCCCTGCCTCCGGGGACATCATACTCGGCATTCAGCGGATCTCCCGGCGCTTTGTTCAGGACGGTCTCCCATTTCCACCGGATGGCGCCATACACCGGGAATGTCTCGTAGTCACGGGCGGCCGCGGTCCGCAGCGATGGCAAGCGTGCGTACAGGTACTGCCCCGGGCAGACGGTTGCCAGGGCATCACGATGGCCCAGGTAGTTGGGTGGATTGCCACCGACGGCTGCGCCGTTGACATAATGGACGAAATAGTCATTACCCTGAGGGTTGATGTGGTAAAGATTGGATTTGGCGCTCATCAACGTAACCAGGGCGGAGCTCATCGCCGGGGTGATGTCTCCGCTGTCAAAATCACCCATGGCGGCAATGCCGATGCTGCCCGCATTCCAGCCGTAGGCGTGGCCGCCGATGACGCCGTCCCCACCCTTGCGGCCATCATAGATGTGGCCCTCGGAATCGACCAGGTAGTTGTAACCGATATCGCCCCAGCCCCGGATCACCGCCTGATCATAATAGATTGAGCGCACGGTGGCCGCCGGGTCCGGATCATTATTGGGCGTGTCGGTATGGTGGATGATGATCTTTTTCGGCGGCGTATATTCGGGCATCCACGTCATCAAGCTCTCGTCAGCCCCCCATTGGGCGCGTGAAATGACCGCAGGATCGGCGCCGGCCGGCGGCGGCTCGACCATCGCTTCCATACCATCGATGATCCGTCCCGGTGAAATGATTGACTCGTGATATCCCTTGGCGTCAATATAGCTGCCGGTCACCCTGTATATGTCCGGCGATTGGCCGGTACTATTGGCCTTCAGATCCAGCCGGTACTGAAAGTAACGGGCCTTGTTCGTAAAGACCAGCTCGCCGTATGTCTCACCGTTGCCGCTCCGCAAGGCAAAGTCAGGCGCCTCATCCTCATCGACCCGCACCGGCTGCCAGTCTTCCCAGTTGGCGCCATCATCGCTGAAGCGGACTTCGGCAGATAGGGACGCCCCCTCAGGCACGGCCGCGGTCCAGTGCAGATCCAGGGCATTGAAAGGAAAACTGGCGGTAAGCGGCGTTGATGTGAAGCTGCCCCCGGATGCCGCCGGTCTGAGAGAGAGGGCCAGCTTTCCCGCGGGAGTCCCGTTGAGAGCCCCTCCGGTTCCGGCGCACTCCGTTCCCTGCAGATCCCCCTTTAAGAAATCAGCACCGCTCTGGCCAACGACGGCGCCAGCCGTCTTTGGAGGCACCCTGGCGCCATTGACAACTGGATATATGAAAAAGGCCCCCGACAAGGCCAACAGGACAAATATTTTCTTGCGTCTTTGCAGTGGCGAGGCTTTCCTGGAAATAATCCACGTCTATAAATATACGAGAAAGCCGGCCATACCCCTTTCGTTTGCCGGATTTGTTCATGCCGGTCCAGGCATGTAGACCCGCTCCTGCATTCTCCTCCAGATAGCCGTATTTGAGGAAATGCCTCAGGAGTGACAGCTTGGGCGCTAGCGCTGCCGGATGATCTCCTCGAGCAGGAGGCGGTATTTTTCCCTGTCTTCCTGCAGTTCCTCAACGGCCTGCTTCTGCTCCGTGATGTCCATAATCATGTGGAAGTAGATTTCCTGGCCATCAACGGTCCAGCTGCCGGTGGGATAGATGGCGATCCGCAACCAGCGCTGGTACTCCTCGTCGAAATGCACCCGCTCGACCGGTTCGTTCTTCTCCACCGCTTCTGCCAGGGGGCAGCCGGGATAAGTTCCTGCCTCGATACCATGGACCACCTTGGGACAGAACTCGCCGATGATCTCCTGCGGTTCGAGGCCGAGCTGCTCGCGGGTAGCCCGGTTGGCAAGGAGGATGCGGTGGTTCCTGTCGATGAGCATGACATAGAAAGGAAGGGAATCAAGCATTTCCAGAATGCCCGGGCCGACAAAGCTGTGTGAAGCTCCCTGACCCTGCTCCTGGCTCCAGTTGAAAAAAAGCCTTGATCTGTTATCGAGGGCACCCATGCTTACCCGCAATTCTCCTAAATGTCGAGCATGATGGCAATAATATAATACCAACCCAAAATAATTACAATCAGTTTATTGGCCCAGCACCTCGTTGAAATAACCATTCCAGATCACGCGCTGGGAGACCATGACGGTGCCTCCTGTGGAAGTGACCTGGACCGGTCCTCCCATCTTGCCGGGGAAGGTCGGAATCCGGCTCTGACCCGCCGGGATGTCGATATCCGACGAGACCGGCGCGCCGCCGGTGCCGGTGAAGGTCACCTGCGCATGGACAGTCTGGCTGCCGGGATTTGCCACCAAGATCCAGTTGACCGCACCGGGGGACGCCATGTCATACCAGGTCCAGTGGTAATCCGAGGTCAGGGAAGCATACGGGAACCCCGGAACCTCCTCGAAGGAAGGCCCCCAGACCGTCCTCTGGCTGGCGATGATAGCCGCCGGGGAGTTCCAGTCGGGCGCGCCGCCGGCGCCGGTATAGCAGGCCTTCACCTCAACCGGTCCCCCGATCCGGCCGGGGAACGTGGGCGTCACCGTCTGACCCTGACCGATAATCCCCTTGCTTCCCGGGCCCGGATCCTGCCCGGCGATAGTGATCTCGTAGTAAATCTGCCCGCTGCCGGGATTGGAAAGCAGCATCCAGTCCTGGCCGGCCGATCCGATCGAGTCGTACCAGGTCCACAGATAATGATCGGACAGCTTCTCCCCGGGGATGCCGGGCAGCTCATTGAAAGCGGCACCGTAGTTTGACAGCACCCGCTGCGAGGCCATCACCTTGGCCGGAGCGTTCCAGTTGGGCGTGCCGTCCGCATTGAGATAACACGCTTCGACTTTTACCGGCCCCCCCATCCTGCCGGGGAAAGTGGGGTTCCAGTTCGAACCCGGCAGAATATCGCTCTCTGCCCGGACCTGGGAACCGTCCACCCTGTTTGTGAAAGACACGACCGCATGCACTTTCGCGGCAGTCGAGGGATTTGCGACCAGAACCCAGTTGGTCATGCCTGGCGACAGATTGTCATACCATGGCCAGAAGAACCTGTCTGACAGCGTGTTTTCATCGGCGCCGGGAACTTCCTCGAAAGAACTTCCCATCAGGCTCCTCTGGCTGACGACGGCGGCGTCGCCGGTCTGGGAGGCCACCCGCACCGGCCCGTCCATGACGCCTGTCGAAGTGAAAGTCAAAGTCCTGCCGGGCGGCACTATACCGGAGCCGGCGCCAAACGGGTCAGCCAGGCTCTTGCTGGCGCCCCCGATGCTGAGATCGAAACTCCTGGATGTGGAGCTGCCGGCAGGGTTGGCCATTAGCACCCAGTCCTGCATGGTCGTGGAGTCGTACCAGGGGAAATAATACCTTTTTGCGGGGGGGCCAGTGGTAAAACTCCAGGTGTAGTCCTGCCCCAGATGATTGCCGTTCAGATCGCTCACAGCCGTGGTGAGGGTGGCGTCATAGACAGTGTTGGGATCGAGGCCATCGGTACTGAGGAAAGCTGTCTTCGTACTGTCATCGTAACTTGCCGGAGCCATCACGGAGGAACCGTCCTGATGCCTGGTCAGCTTGAAGCTCGAGCTTGTCACAGTAGGCGGATTCAGATGTTTGGAAAAGGTAGCCGTAACCCTGCCGGCAGTGTAGGCGCCGGTGGCGCCGGCTGCCGGCGCGGTCGAGTCCATTGAGAACTGGAACCAGTTATTGTAAATATTGTAGAAATTCTCGTTTCCCTGAAGGTGCGGCGTATAGCGGTAAAGAGACGCGGTGGCGCCGTTGCTGAGGTAGACACTCGTATTATCTATGGGCACTGTGTTGCCGGTCAGATAGGGCGCCACGGCGCGGTCGCCGGCATTGGCATGGTCCATGTTGTAGCGCAACTGCCAGGCGCCGTAGTCCACCTGCCTGGCAAATCCCTGATATGTGGTATTACAGGCGGACGCGTCGGGACAGCCGAAACCCATGGCCCAGTCAAGGGCGGCCTGTGACGGCGCGGCGGTGGTGACCAGGCTCTGTTCCTTTTGCAGGGTGGTGAGGATAACCTGAGGGTTGATGCCGTACCAGTTGGCTGCCTGCCAGATGATATGGGCGGCCGTCCAGCCGTACGGGTCGACGTCGTCGTTCGGTCCAATGCCGTTGTGGCTGCTCTCGGTATAGCCTGCCAGCCCGCCGCCCTTCGCCTCCAGAAAGCTCTGGGTCTGCGCTTCCGACATGGTGCTCACGTCCGTGAACTCGGCGTCCGGGATGATGTTGCTGGGGTCGAAGGCGGCGGCGGCGCGATGAACGCCGTAGACGCCCAGGAGGAAAAGGGGTAAGAGAGCAGTAAGCGCCAGCGTCAGGGCCGCCCGGAATCTTACGTCAAATAGCCTTCTTAACAAGTACATGGTAACCACCGCCGGCCTGCCAGGAGACGGCATAATTTACACTAATCACTGGTATAAGTCTTGATTCCTCCGGCAGCGACGACCTCCGCACGCGAGACCGTGACCGCCGCGCTGACTGACACATAGCGGCCGCCGGCGATTCCCAGCAGGCGCAGCGTCACCGATTGTTCCCCGGGAGCCAGACTCACGGCGGCCAGCCCGCCCGTCCCCGGGTAATAGACATTTTCCCTGATTACCCGCCATGCACCGGCATCCTGCTGCTCCACCGTAAAATAACCAGGCCCCTGCACGTAACCGGAAACATCGATTGAGTCATCGGAGACCGACAGGACGGCGGTCACGGAGGCCGACATCTTTTGCAACTGCGAAACATCCGCCGGCAGGCCGGGCGCGGGCGGGGTTGTCCGGGCTGATCCCGCAGGAGGTTCATAATTTCCCTGGTTGTCCTGCTTGGCGGCGGTAGTGCCGGCGATGGCGGAAACCGGCGGCGGGACCGTCCTGTCCGTCATCGGCGCGGTCTGAGCGGTGACGGCAGCCGTATCGCTCCCGCCAGCACGGAATAAAAATAAAACGGCCACTGCGGCTGCGATGAGGACCGCGACGGCGGCGAACAGTAATTTTGTCCTACCCGAAAAAAACATCTATGGGATTCTAGCCTATTTTGCCTTGAGGAATTTCCGCGCGGAGAGGCGCCTTTAGTTATTTCATCGGTATCGCCAGTTCTGGTTTGAAAAACTCACCAGGCGGATAGCAAAAAAATGTCTTTGCTTGAGCGGCTGTCTTGACTGCGGGAGCGCCATGTCTATTCGTGCAGGGATCATTCTCATCTTGTTTCTGGCTGCGACTCTTGCGGGAATCGGGCCGGCAGCCTGTCTGGGTGAGAACCGCAGCCAGTCCGCACTGTCAGGAGGCTTCAACCCGGCACGCCTGGCCACCCAAACCACCACTCAGCCCGCGTCAGAAGGCGCCCAGGTCTTCTCCGGCAACTGCGCCGTTTGCCACGGTCCCGCGGGCAAGGGCACCCCAACCGCCCCCAGCCTGGAGACCGTCAACGACCCCGCCTTTATCATGCAAACCGTCCGTTCCGGGAAGGACGGCATGCCCAGTTTTGCCGCCAGGCTCTCCGATGCCCAGATCGGCGCCGTGGCCAGTTATGTCTCCACCAGTATCGCTACGGTTTCCCTTGCCGGTGGCGACCTCAGCCGCGGCGGCACGCTATTCCGGCTCAACTGCAGCGGCTGCCACGGAGCCACCGGCCGCGGCGGCGCTCTGGTGCATGCCGGTGAGAATGCGCCGGAGCTGACAGGCCTCTCGCCCGCGGCCATCGCCACGGCGGTTCGCGGCGGTCCCGGCCCGATGCCGGCCTTTCCGCAGTCTGTTTTCGATCAGCATGATCTGGCTTCGATCGTCGCATTTGTTCAAATGCTTGACCAGCCTGACCATCCCGGCGGTTTCGCTCTTGAGTACCGGGGGCCCGTTACGGAGGGCCTGGCCGCGGTAGCGGTAGTGGCAGTTCTGGCCGGCGTCGCAGTCTGGATCGAGAGAAGGGGACGGGGATGAACCTATCTCCCCCGCAGGAGGGCGGGGGCTACCGGCGCCATGCGATGATCCTGGCGGTGCTGGCGT
>JAJYIN010000127.1 GCA_021790075.1 Actinomycetes bacterium
GCAGAAGTTTCCTGATCCACCTAAGGTTCCGGATGGGCGACCAGAAACTAGATAGCCGGAAACGGTACCGGTAGCTGTCTTGTCCGCGGCCAGGAAAAAAGGAAGGGCGGCTAACGGCAGCCTCCTGCGTGCCCTGAAAGAAAATTTCGAATCATTCTCCCGCTCCCGCAAGGCCATCGCCCGCTACCTCATCGACCATCTGGACGAGGCTCCGGTCCTGTCCACCCAGGAACTGGCCCGCCGCAGCGGCACGACCAGCTCCACGGTGGTCCGCTTCGCCCAGCATCTGGGGTTTTCCGGATTCACTGAGATGATGAAAGCGGCCTGGGGCGAGCACCGGCTGGCGGTGGCGGTCAAGGACGATGGCGAGCGCCAGCTGCATCTGCCGGTTGACGACGACTTCTCGGGCCGCGCCGTCAGGACCGACATCCTCATCCTGGAAAAGACGATGCAGAGCAACGAGCTGGATGCCTTCCTCGATATCGTAGAGCTGCTCGAACGCGCGGACACGATTTTCCTGGCGGGCCTGTTCGAGGCCGCCATGGTGGTGGACTACCTGCGCTACTATCTGACGATCATGGGGCTGCCGCTGACAGCGATCACGAACAATTCCGAGGAGGCGGTGGCCGCCGCCGCCGAGATGGACGAGAATTCAGCGCTGTTGGCCGTGGGGTTCGGCACCGCCCACCAGTTCCTGCTGAGGCTGATCAAGGCCGCCCGCGACCGCGGCGCCACCACCGTGGGAATCAGCGAGAACACCCTGTCGGAGGTTGCCAAACTGGTTGACCTAAACCTGTTCTGCCACCGCGACACGACTTCATTCGCACCCTCCCTGGTAGGGGCCTTCAGCCTGGCGAACGCAATCATCTCGGCGCTCTACACCCGCAACAAGCTTCATTATGATGCCCAGCTGGCGCGGCTCAGGAGCCTGCCGCTCGCTTCCGACTGGCTTTAGAGCCTATTTCGATAGGCGTATTCTCCTGCGGCCGGCTGCAAAGGCCATGGGCGGCGTCCTCGGAGGAAAAAGTCCTCGACGTACCTACAGGTACGACTGCGGGCTTTTTCCTCCTGCGTCCTTGCCCATGACCTTTTCGCTCGGCCTCGCAACGAATTACCTATCGAAATAGGCTCTTAGGTTCAGGCGTTGCCTGGCGGGGCGCCGCCGGCCGCCGCATCATTTCCCGATGCCAGGGCTCAGGGGCAGGTCCGCGACACCGGCCGGACCCCCGCCAGCCGCCACAAATCTTCCATGCGCTGCCCGTCGGTGGGCCGGCTCTTTCCCGGCGTCTCCATGATCATGGGCACGGCGCGCAGGCGCGGCTCCCGGGCCACAGCCCTGAGGCCTGCCGGCGGCATGAGGCCGCAGCCGATGTGCTCGTGGCGGTCCTTGCGGGAGCCCAGTTCCGCAGCCGCGTCATTGAGGTGGATGAGCGAGAGCCGCTCCAGGCCCACCAAGCGCTCGAAGTCGTCAAAGACGGCGCGCACCCGCGGCCCTGAGGACAGGTCGTACCCGGCTCCCCACATGTGCGCCGTGTCCAGGCAGACGCCCAGCGGCAGCCGCAAGCTGGCTGCAGCGGCCGCCTCAAGCACCCGTTGCAGCTCTTCAAACCTGGCGCCGGCCGTGTCGCCGGCGCCGGCGCTGTTTTCCAGCAGCAGGGTAACGCGGCGGCCGCCGTCCGCAGGGCCGGCTTTCAGCCGGGCCAGCCCCTCGACCAGCGCCGCCAGCGCCTCCTCCTCGCCGGTCCCCATGCGGCTGCCCATATGTACCACAACGTACTCACATGTCAAGTCAGCGGCGCGGTCGATGCTGGCCTGCAGCAGCCGCACGGATTTGGCGTAGATGGGAGCGCTGCGGCCCCGCCGGCATGAGAGGTTGATTAGATAGCCGGCATGGAGGAAGACCGGCCGCAGGTCGTGCGCGTCCAGGTAGCTGGAAAACCGGCGCGCCTGTTCCAAGTCCAGGCTGCCGGGGTTCCAGGCTGAAGGGTTGCCGGACATGATCTGGAAGGTGGTGCAGCCGATCCGGCGCGCGTGGCGCGCCCCTTTTTCCAGGCCGGCGGCGGTGCGGATGTGGATGCCAAGGCGGCGGACAGGCTCCTGCCGGTCTGTCCCAGCGCCCGTCAGAAAGTCCCGCCCCTCAGAAAGTCCCGATGTGGTCCGGCGGCCAGTAGATCAGGTCGGCGCGGCCGATGACGTTATCCTTCGACACGAATCCCCAGCGATGGCTGTCGTAACTCTCATTGCGGTTGTCGCCCAGCACGAACAACTGTCCGTCAGGGACCTTCTCGGCAGGCATCACATATGTGGGCGTCGTGGCGCCCGCGACGTCAAATTCCTGGCCGTTGACCAGCACCTTGCCGCCGCGAACCTCCACGGTATCCCCGGGCAGGCCGATGACCCGCTTCACAAAAGGCGTATCCGAATCGACGCCCGCCGGCGGGTTGAAAACAATGACGTCGCCGCGCTGGACCGAGTAGAAGTGATAAACGAGCCGGTCGGCAAGGATCCGGTCTGAGATCTGGATAGTGGGAAGCATGGAGCCTGATGGTATCTGGTAAGGCTTGGCCACGGTGGCCTGGAAGACCAGAGCCAGCAAGACTGCCATCACCAGGGGGATAAAGACGTCACGGACCAGGCGGCGGCCGAGGCTGCGCTTGCGGGGCAGGGCCTGCTCACCGCTTCCCGCGGTACCGGCAGCGGGCAGCGCCTGATATTCCCCCGGGTGACTCAGGATCGTCCGGCCGTCCGTAAAGGGACGGTGGTGCGCGCGGGGATGATCCCAGGCCGGCCGGCTTTCCGTCTGCGGCCGCTCATCGGCGGCGCGCCGGCCGCTGGAGACGTCCCCCGGCTGACCGCCGGCGGGCTCCTTGCTGCCCCAGCCCCATACGGTGGGGGGTGGAGTTACCCACCCGCCGCCGCCGGCTTGAGGTTGGCTGGAATCATTCCCCCGGTCAGTTTCCTCTTCAGGAGAGGGATTCTCTGGACTGTTTTCTACCATCCGGCTTCCATATCTGAAACAGCGGCCGAATGCGGCCGCCCGACTTCCACAATACCCATCTTAGCGATTTTTATTCACGGCCGCCAATATGGAGGTGTTCGACCTGGCGGGCGAATTCGGGGTGCCTCCTGAAATCACGGGCATGTTCCCCGACTTTCTCACCCACGACGTCGATGTGCTCCAGGCGGGCTTCCCCCAGCCCTGCTTCATGGCAAAGCCACAGATAGCCCATGTCGCGGGGGTCGATGCCCATCAGGGAGGCGCCCACGGCGTCCACGGCGACGAAGTCGGTGCCGGCCAGCGCCACTCCCATGTCGACCGCGGTTCCCTTGGCGGGACCGTTGCCCTCCATGCCGGTCATGCCGTCGATCACGGCTACATGGGGCGCCAGCCGCGGCGCCAGGCCCGCCAGCGACCGGTTGATCTCGGCGTAGCCCTGATGCATCCGCCGCTTGTTCATCACGCCGGAGATGACCCCCATCGCCATGTTCTTGTAAGTGAGGGTAGCCACCACGGTGTCATGCGTCTTCAGCAGGGCCACCGAGATGCGGCAGTCCGCCGCCAGCGCCGTGCGCGAAACGCCGACCTGTTTGCCGGCGCCGTGCCGCCCTTCGATCTCCATGCTCTGGCGCCGGTCGCGGTTCAGGTTCACCAGCTCCACGCCGTATTCCCGTTTGAGCGCCCGGTAGCCATAAAGAAGGTAACCCATCGCCGTAGGCCCCATGGCGGCGCCCTCCGCGATGATGATGCGGCTGCCGGTCATCGGCCTGATGACGTCCAGCACGCCGCGGACGGCATCGACGTGCGTGGCGGCCATCTGCCGGTAGCAGACGACGAAGTTGGGTTTGATCATGATCAGCTGCTTGCCGGCCACGGCGGCCTCGATGCTGCCGGCAACCAGCTCCAGCGCCCGGCGCACGTTATCACGGCGCGAGGAGCCGGAGGTGAGGGAGACTGTGGGGCGTGCCTTGCTTGTCATAATGCTAAATACAGGTCAAAGGGCCATCAGGCGGATGAACTCGTCCTGGAAGGACTTGTTCAGCGGCAGGGCCACGTGGCGGATGCGGTCATAAACGGCGTCCATCCGCCGGCGGCGCTCCCCGCCCAGCAGCGTCACGGCGCCCTGGCAGGCGGCATCGGCCACGACTTCGATGCGGTCATTGGGCAGATCGGGAAACATCTTCAGCAGGCGGGCGTTGTCCAGGTTGATATAGCTCCCGAAAGTGCCCGTAATCAGCATCCGGCCGAGGGCGGCGGCGCCCATCTTCTGTTGTAGCACCGAGATGGCGGCATGGACGGAGGCCTTCACCAGCTGGAAGGAACGGATATCATGCTGTCCCACCGTGATCGGGTTCTCGCCATCGGCGATTACTACCGGGCCTTCCCGCAACAGGCGGCCGCTTCCGTCCACCCAGCCGTTCCTTCTCATCTCGGCAATGATATCAATGAGGCCGGAACCGCAGATGCCCCGGGGCTCGCCCCCGCCGACGACGAAATATTCAAACCGGCCGCCGCTGAGGACGGCTTTGTAGATCGCGCCCCGGGTCGCGGACAGGCCGAAGGACATGTGGGAATCCTCGTAGGCAGGCCCCGCGGGACTGGATGCCACCAGGATCCGGTCGCGGTTGCCTAGCGCCATCTCGCAGTTGGTGCCCACGTCCACGATCAGCTCCAGCTCTTCGCTGCCGGTCATGTCAACCAGCAGGATGTCGGCCAGGGCGTCCGAGCCGACAAAGCCGAAAATGGGACGCGGCACGAACAGGTTGGCGGCCAGTCTCGACCCCAGCGCCGCCGCCGGGCCGTAGTAATCCTGCGCCCCCTTGAGGTTGAACGGGGTGCCGCAAAGCGGCGCCGGATCCAGGTCGAGGATGAAGGCATACATGGCGGAGTTTCCGACTGCCACCATCTCGCGCACCTCAGCCGGCGAGATGCCGGCCTCGGCGCAGAGGGCTTCCACGGAACCGTCCATGGTAGTGATCACCTGACGGTGCAGATTCGCCCGCACCTCCGCGTCCTCCACGGCGGCGCCCAGGCGGCTGGCGATGTCGGCGCCGTGCTCCTGCTGCGGATTGGGCACCACGTGCGTATCCAGAACCCTGCCGCCGGCCAGCTCCACCAGGCGCGCCCAAATGCTCGAGGTCCCCACGTCCACCGCGACGCCATAACCGGGACCCGCACCGGCTGCCGCTGTCTTTTCGGCATTTTCAGTCAATCTCGCCGCGCAATCGTATAAAATGGACAAAATGCCGGCCGCGAAACGTCCGGGCCGGCACGGTCAAAACAGGGTTAGCGTAGCAGAAAAAAAACCGGCAGACAATTGCGCGCCAACCGCTGTATCCGGCTTAAATATAGGAAAGTGTGTGGAAATAGGCATATTCCTCTGATAGACTGAAATCGTGTGGTGGGTGAGGGTGATTTAAGAGATCAAGGACTTTCGGGGGGCATTCAACAGCCAGTTCGTCCTCCCTGCCTGTCCTGTCGAAAAAACCGTTAGCTCGCGCGGAATCCGTCGACGAAGGAGACAGCAGGCTTGAAATGCATGGTCATATTGCCGTCCTGGAAACCGGACGACATCTATCCTTCCAAGGTCGCAAGGTCGGCCATCAGCTATCAGCATCCCCTGGGTTTACTCTACATTGCCACCTGCATCCAGGAAGCCGGTCACGAAGTGGAACTGGTTGACGGGGCCTTCTGGACCCACAAAGAAATCCTGGACAAGGTGAGGGCCTTCCGGCCCCAGTTCGCCGGCGTCTCCGCAAATGCCTCCATGTGGACCAAGGCGATGAAGACGGCGGCGGACATCAAGGCCATCGACCCGTCCATCCACGTGACGGCCGCCGGGCCCTACCCTACCGCGGTCGGGGCCAAGAGCCTCGATCAGTGCCCGGAACTTGATTCAGTGGTCATCGGCGAAGGTGAGGAGACCGTTCCCGAGATGCTGGTCAGGATCGGGAAGGGCGAGTCGCTGGCAGGCGTGGCCGGCGTCGCCTGGCGCAACGGGGACGGCAGCATCGCCGTCAACGAGCCGCGGCCGCTGATCGAGGATCTGGACTCCATCCCCATCCCCCGGCGGGAGCTCCTGGGTGATTTCGAGAAATACGAATCGCCGCCCGGCAGCTACAAGCGCAAACCGATCGCCATCGTCATGACCTCACGCGGCTGCCAGGCCCGCTGCATTTACTGCTTCCAGATGAAAGGCGAGCGCCGCATCCGCTTCCGCAGTGTCGACAATATCGTGAGGGAAGTGGATGAACTGGTGAACCGCTACGGATTCCGGGAGATCCGCTTCCTGGATGAGACCTTCACCGCCGACCGGGAACGGGCCATGGAGATCCTGCGCCGCTTCCAGGAGCTGAAGCTGGATTTCAGCTTCTATGTTTCCTCCCGGGTCAACACGGTGGATTACGAGCTGCTGCGGGAAATGAGGAAAGCCGGATGCTGGGCCATCCTTTACGGCGCCGAGAGCGGCGTACAGAAGAACCTCAACACGTTGCGCAAGGGCATCAACCTCAACCAGACGCGGGCCGCGGTGGCGGCGGCCAAGAAAGCGGGGCTCAAGGTCTATACCC
>JAJYIN010000128.1 GCA_021790075.1 Actinomycetes bacterium
CACCATCAGCACTTATGAGATCGACCCGCGGCTGTCCGATTTCGAGGAGCAGGTTCTGGAACAAAGCGTAGCCGCGGCGCGCGGGACTGCGCCCGGGAAGAATAAATACCGGCCGGCGAGGAAGCCGGCTGCCGGGAAGAAGAAGAAAGTGAAAGGAGCGGTCAAGTGAGTGTCAAAGTCAGGATCCCGTCGCAGCTGCGGCAGGTCACCCAGGGCGAAAGCCTCATCGAGATGGACCCGGCCACGGTCGGCGGCATTATTATGGAACTGGAGAACCGCAACCCCGGCATCGCCGAGCGCCTGCTGGACAACGGTGAACTGAGGCGGTTTATCAACATTTACGTGGACGGCGACGACATCCGGTTCGCGGACGGCCTCCAAACCGAGGTTCAGGACGGCAGTGAGGTCAGCATCGTCCCGGCGGTGGCGGGGGGATAGCATCTTCCGGGAAAACCGGGGCTCCGGGGATTCAGCCGCGCGGCAGGCCACAGGGTCAGGAGCCCGGCCAATCTTCTCAAGCATTAAGGGGTCAACATGCAGGTAGTCATCCTTGCCGGCGGTTTCGGCACTCGCATTTCCGAAGAGACGCATCTGAAGCCGAAACCGATGATCGAGATCGGCGACAAACCGATCCTCTGGCACATCATGAAAATCTACAGCCACTACGGCTTCAACGATTTCATCATTTGCCTGGGCTACAAGGGCTACCTGATCAAGGAATACTTCTCCAACTACTTCCTGCACAATTCCGATGTCACCTTCGATATGCGAAAGCAGGACATCGAGGTCCACCAGAACGCGGTGGAAGACTGGCGGGTAACGCTGGTCGACACCGGCGCCGAAACGCAGACCGGCGGACGCATCAAGCGGATCCAGCCATATGTCGAGGGCGATACCTTCATGCTCACCTACGGTGACGGCGTCGCCGACATCGACATTCCCGCGCTCGCCGACTACCACTTCCGGCACGGCCGGATCGCCACGATCACGGCGGTGCAGCCGTCGGGCCGCTTCGGGGCGCTGGAGATGGAAGACGGCCAGGTCCGGAGATTTCAGGAAAAGCCGGAAGGCGACGGTTCCTGGATCAACGGCGGCTTCTTCGTCCTGGGTCCGGAGGTCTTCGACTTTATCGACGGGGACCACACCCTCTTCGAGCACGAGCCCCTGGAGAGCATGGCCCGGGACGGAAACCTGATGGCTTACAAGCACTCGGGCTTCTGGCAGCCGATGGACACCCTGCGCGACAAGAACCTTCTCGAACATCTCTGGTCTTCCGGCGAGGCTCCCTGGAATGTCTGGTGAGCAGCCAACGCCGGCAAATAACTCCCTCTTCAAGGGCATCTTTGCCGGGCGCCGGGTCCTGCTGACCGGTCATACCGGCTTCAAGGGCGCTTGGCTGGCGCTATGGCTGAACGCGCTCGGCGCCGAGGTCGCCGGTTACGCCCTGGAGCCCCCCACCCAACCAAACCTCTTTGACGAACTCAAGCTGGCGGACATGATCGCGCGGCACGAGATCGGGGATGTCCGCGACGCCGCCCGGCTCGAGAGCGTCTTCGCGGCATTCCGCCCTGAGATCGTCTTTCATCTGGCGGCCCAGTCGCTGGTGCGCCGTTCCTATTCGGAGCCGCAGTTGACCTACGAGACAAATGTGATGGGAACTCTTAACCTGTTCGAGGCCGTGCGAGGTTGTGACAGCGTCCGCGTCGTGGTAAATGTCACCAGCGACAAGTGCTACGAGAACCGGGAACAGGACTACGCTTATCACGAAGATGACCCGCTGGGCGGCTATGACCCTTACAGCTCCAGCAAGGGCTGCGCGGAGTTGCTGACCGCCGCCTACCGGAGTTCCTTTTTCGGACCGGAAGCCGCGGTGAGCCTGGCTTCCGCCAGGGCCGGCAACGTCGTGGGCGGCGGCGACTGGGCCGAGGACCGGCTCATTCCCGACTGCGTGCGGGCGCTCAGCCACGGCCAGACGATCGCTGTCCGCAACCCCGGCGCGGTCCGTCCGTGGCAGTTCGTGCTGGAGCCACTGGCCGGCTACCTCTTTCTGGCCGCCAGCATGTGGCAGGGCGGTCACCGCTTCGACGGCCCCTGGAACTTCGGCCCTGACAACAACGGTGAAATGCCGGTGCGACAGGTGGTCGAGACGGCGGTGGCGGCCTGGGGCAGCGGCGGCTGGCAGGGCCCGGATGCCGGCGCGGTGGAGCCCCACGAGGCGCGCCTGCTCAAGCTGGACTGCGCCAAGGCCAGGGAGTTCCTGGGATGGCAACCGGTCTACAAGGCCACCACGGCGCTGGCGGCCACGATGGCGTGGTACAAGGCTTTTTATGCAGGGGATACCGACATGGTTTCGGTTTCCCAGGCAGACATCGACGAATACGTGAAATGGGCGACCGGGGGCCGGGTGGCATGGACGAGATAAAGAAGAATGGACCGGGTGGTGACAGCTGCGGCGGCGACCCTGGCAGCGGCCGTTTGAGTGGCTCCCGCGACGCCGGCGCCGTTGCGGCAGCGCTGCGGCGGGAGATCCTGGACAAGGTGAGGGAATATTACCGGGCGGCTTTCGGCGGCGAAGTCGAATTCGTCCCCGGCGAGTCGCGGGTTCCCTACGCGGGCCGGGTCTTCGATGACCGGGAGCTTGTCAACCTGGTCGATTCCTCACTGGAGTTCTGGCTCACCTACGGCCGCTTCTCCCGGCAGTTTGAGGAGCAGTTGGGCGCGTTCCTGGGAGTGCGGCACTGTCTGCTGGTCAATTCGGGCTCGTCGGCGAACCTGCTGGCGTTCATGGCGCTCACATCCGAACGCCTGGGCGACCGGCGGGTCGGACGCGGCGACGAGGTGATCACGGTGGCCGCCGGCTTTCCCACCACGGTGGCTCCCATCATCCAGTTTGGCGCCGTTCCCGTCTTTGTCGACGTGGACCTGCCCACCGCCAACGCCGACGTGTCGCTGCTCGAGAACGCCCTCTCTCCTCGGACGAAGGCCGTGACGCTGGCCCATACGCTTGGCAACCCGTTTGACGCAACGGCGGTCCAGGATTTCTGCCGCCGGCACGGCCTCTGGCTGATTGAGGATAACTGCGACGCCCTGGGCTCCCGCTACCAGGGCAGGCTCACCGGCACTTTCGGCGACATCGCCACCAGCAGCTTCTATCCCCCGCACCACATGACCATGGGAGAAGGCGGCGCCGTCTACACCGACAGCGCCGAGCTGAACCACATACTGCTCTCGCTGCGGGACTGGGGACGGGATTGCCGCTGCCCCTCCGGAGTCGACAACCATTGCGGCCGCCGTTTCGACCGCGACTTCGAGAACCTCCCCCACGGGTACGACCACAAATATGTTTACTCACATTTCGGCTTCAACCTCAAGGTAACCGACATGCAGGCAGCCGTCGGCTGCGCCCAGCTGGAAAAGCTGCCCGGGTTCATCGCCGCCCGGCGCCGTAACTTCGACATCCTCGCCGGGCTGCTGGCTCCAGCTGCGGACCTGCTGGTCCTGCCCGAGGCCACCGCCGGCAGCAAGCCAAGCTGGTTCGGTTTCCTCATGACCCTGAGGGACGGCAACGGGCCGCGCCGTGACGAGCTCGTCAGGCATCTGGAGGACCGTAACATCCAGACCCGCATGCTGTTCGGCGGCAATCTTACCCGGCAGCCGTGTTTCGACGACATGCGCGCCGCCGGTAGCGGCTTCCGCATCAGTGGCGAGCTGAGGAACACAGACAAGATCATGAACGACTCCTTCTGGGTGGGGGTCTATCCCGGCATGACGCCGGAGAAGCTCGAGTACATGGCCGCCACCATCCTCAATCTGATCAGGGAAAAGGCCGTGGGTCAAAGGGGAGCCGGAGACTGAAATTGGCGAGACTATTGATCACCGGCGGCAGCGGCTTCATTGGCCGGAATCTGGTCGAGCACTTTAGGCCCGATCACACCGTGCTCGCTCCCTCTCATGCCGAGCTCGACCTCACCAGCGCGGACGGCACCCGTGCATTCTTCCAGGAAAACGCGGTGGACGCTGTCATTCACTGCGCCACCAAGCCGGGGCACCGCAACGCGCCAGATCCCACCGGCCTGGTGTACAACAACACGCGCATGTTTTTCAACCTGGTCCGCAACCGCCGCTGTTTCGGGAAGATGGTCTACCTGAGCACCGGCGCGGTCTATGACGTACGTCACTTCCAGCCCAAGATGCCGGAAGGCTATTTCGACGCGTATGTGCCGGTGGACGAGACCGGTTATTCCAAGTACGTCTGCGCCAGGTTCACCGCGGACACGGATGATATCATCGAGCTGCGGCCGTTCGGGGTGTTTGGCAAATATGAGGATTACGCCATCCGGTTCATCTCAAACGCCATCTGCAAGACGCTGTTCGACCTGCCCATCACCCTGAAGCAGAACCGGCGCTTTGATTATATCTACATCGATGACCTCGCCCGCGTGGTTGATTATTTCCTCCACCACGATGCCACCCATTCCGCCTACAACGTCACCCCGGATGGTGCCATCGAGCTTCGCACCCTGGCGGAAAAGGTGCTTTCCGTCTCCGGCAAGGAGCTGCCTGTCATCGTGGCGCAGCCAGGGATGGGAATCGAGTACAGCGGTGATAACAGCCGGCTGCGGACCGAGCTGGATGGCCTGGTCCTGACCCCG
Organism: Actinomycetes bacterium; assembly: GCA_021790075.1. Lineage (GTDB taxonomy): Bacteria > Actinomycetota > Thermoleophilia > BMS3ABIN01 > BMS3ABIN01 > JAJYIN01. The sequence goes on from JAJYIN010000128.1 coordinate 4,653, forward strand.
ATTGACGAGGCCGTCAGGCGGCTTTACGATTGGTACTCGGCAAACATCGATTTGATTGACAGGGAAGCCCTGTTGATCGACAAATGATGAGCAGGAAAGCGTCACGAAAAGAAAAAGCGCCGCCCGGCATTCCGGCGGCTTCTCTGACTACATCTCATGATTAAGGTATCAGACTACATCGCCCGGCGCATCGCCGGCCTCGGCGTCGGCCGGCTGTTCATGATCACCGGCGGCGGCGCCATGCATCTGAATGACTCCATCAGCCGGCAGGAAGACCTGGAGTTTATCTGCAGCCATCATGAACAGGCCTGCGCCATGGGCGTCGAAGGCTTCGCCCGCATCAGCGGCGGCATCGGTGTGGCCGTGGTCACCTCCGGACCGGGCGGGACAAACACTATCACCGGGGTGCTGGGTCAGTGGCACGATTCCATCCCGGCCCTGTACATTTCCGGACAGGTCAGGTACGACACTACCGCCGCCAGCACCGGCCTGCCGCTGCGCCAGCTCGGTGACCAGGAAGCTGACATCGTCGCGATCGTCGGCCCCATCACCAAGTACGCGGTCATGGTGACCGACCCGCTCAGCATCAGGTACCATTTTGACAAGGCGGTGCACCTGGCAACATCGGGCCGCCCCGGACCGGTCTGGCTCGACATCCCCCTGAACGTCCAGGGCGCCATGGTCGATGAAACGCAGCTGGCCGCTTATGAACCGTGGCGCGAGGCCGGCGGTGAGCCGGATGCCCGCTTTGACCCGGACCGGGCCGCCGCCCAGGCCGGGGAGCTTGTCGAGCGCCTGCGGAGCGCCCAGCGGCCGGTGTTTCTGGCCGGCAGCGGCATCCGCACTGGCAACGCCGTCGACCGCTACATGGCAGTGGTGGAGAAGATGGGGATTCCCGTCCTCACCGCCTGGAACGCTCCCGACCTGATGTATGAGGAGCACCCGCTTTTCTGCGGCCGGCCCAGCACCATCGGCGACCGGGGCGGCAACTTCGCGCTGCAGAATTCGGACCTGCTCATCAGCGTCGGCTGCCGCCTGAACATCAGGCAGATCGGCTACGAGTTCGGGGCATTCGCCCGCGAGGCCTACAAGGTGGTCGTCGACATCGATCCCGTGGAGCTCACAAAGCCGACCATCTCTCCCGACCTGGCGGTGCAAAGCGACGCCGGTTTCTTCCTGGAGAAGCTGGAAGAAAAACTGGACGGCGCCGCCCTGCCGGCCCTGGAAGAGTGGCTGCAGTGGTGCCGGGCGCGCCGCGAGAGATATCCCGTCGTGCTGCCTGAGTACCGGGAGGAGAAGAAATATGTGAACCCATACGTCTTCGTCGATGTCATGTCGGACCTGCTCGAGCCTGGCGATGTCATCGTGACCGGCAACGGTGCCGCCAGCGTCATCACCTTCCAGGCGATCCGGCTCAAACCGGGGCAGCGCCTGATCGCCAATTCCGGCACGGCATCGATGGGATACGACGTGCCCGCCGCCATCGGCGCCTGCTTGGCAGGCGGTGGCCGGCGTGTGATCTGCCTGGCGGGAGACGGCAGCATCCAGATGAACATCCAGGAGCTGCAGACGATCGCCCACCATGACCTGCCGGTGAAGATCTTCGTGTTCAACAACGGCGGCTACCTTTCCATCCGGCAGACGCAAGACAACATGTTCAGCGGCCGGCGCGTCGGCGAGAGCAAAGAGAGCGGCGTCAGCTTCCCAGATTTCGTCAAGGTGGCGCTGGCCTACGGCATCGACGCCGTCCGCCTACCCAGCCATGAAGATATGGAAGGCAGGATCGCCGCCGTCCTCGATTCACCCAGGCCAGCGCTCTGCGACGTGATGATGCCGCCGGACCAGATCTTCGCGCCCAAGGTCGCCTCGGAGAGGCTGCCGGACGGCCGCATCGTCTCCAA
>JAJYIN010000129.1:0-2109 GCA_021790075.1 Actinomycetes bacterium
ATGGTTTGAATAAGTCTTCATTGGTCGGGGCGGGCGGATTTGAACCGCCGGCCTCTTGCTCCCAAAGCAAGCGCGCTACCAAGCTGCGCCACGCCCCGCAATCGTATGAGAATTATATCAAAGGACCTTGCGGCCGGCGCCCGCCGCGGCTTTCGGCCTAGCCCAGCCTCCCCCCGTCCAGCAGCTGGCGGTAGCCGCGCAGGAACTCCGCCGCCGTGATGCGCCGCTTGCCTTCGGGCTGCAGCAGCAGAATTTCCACCAGGCCGGTCCCGGTCCGGACAAACAGGCGCTCGCCCTCGATGGTGACACTCCCGGGGGCCGCAGAAGCCTCTTCCCCGCTTTCTGCTGCAGGCATCTTCCCGGCCTCCACGGCTGGCTCCTCGCCGCTTTCCGCGGCACATTCCGTGACGGCTCCTCCCCCGCCCGGCACTGCTGGCGCTTCACGACTTGCGGCGAGGGCCACCTTCCAGACCTTGAGCCGCTGCCCGGCGGCATTGGTATAGGCGCCGATATGTGGTGAGAGGGCCCGCACCTGGTTGAAGATATCCCGGGCCGGGCGGGACCAGTCGATGGCGCGGTCCTCCGGGGAAATCTTCTCAGCATACGTTACCTGCGACTCGTCCTGCGGCTCTCCCTCTAGAGTTCCTGCTTCCAGGGAGTCGAGAACCTCCACAAGCGCCTCTCCCCCGGCCCCGGCCAGCTTTTCATAGACCGAACCGGCGTCGTCATCTTCCCGGATGGTGACGGCCCGGCGCAGGTAGACATCGCCCGAGTCCAGGGCCGGCACGATTTTCATGATGGAAACGCCGGTTTCCTTTTCCCCGTCCATGATGGCGCGCTCCACCGGCGCCGCGCCCCGGTAACGCGGCAGCAGCGAGCCGTGCATATTGATGCATGGCATCGCGTCCAGCAATACGGGCTTCAGGATCTGCCCGAAGGCCGCCACGGTGAGCGCCTCTACTCCCAGGGATTGCATGTGCCGGACGAACTCGGCGGTGCTGATGCGCTCGGGCTGCTCGACGTGCAGCCCCCTTGCCAGCGCCAACTGCTTGACCGGGGACATCCTCAGCTCGCGGCCCCGGCCGGCGGGCCGGTCCGGCTGGGTCAGCACCAGCACAATCTCGTGCCGGGAAGCGGCAAGAGCCCCGAGGACCAGGGCTCCGAACTGTGGTGTGCCGGCAAAAGTTATCTTCATGGCGCCCCCGGCGGCCTTATTCTTCCCCCGGGAGCTTGAGCTGCCGCAGGCGCGCCATCAGGTTGCGGCGCTCCCCGGCCGTGGTGCGGTTAATGATCAGGATGCCGTGGAGATGATCGATCTCGTGCTGGAGGATGCGGGCCTCGATCCCTTCGAGCTCCAGCCGCCGCCGGTTTCCCTCCAGGTCCTCGCCCTCGACCCTGACCTGGGCCGCCCGGGGCACTTCCACCGCCAGGCTGGCTAGGCTGAGGCAGCCCTCGGAATCGGTGATGGCCTCGCCCGACTGCCAGGTGATCTCCGGATTGACCAGCACCTGCGGCTCGTCCTTGCCGAACCGGAAGACGATAATTTTACGCAATATGCCTATCTGCGGGGCGGCAAGCCCGACCCCCTCGGCGGCGTACATAATGGTGATCATGCGCTCGGCCAGGCGGCGCACCTCATCGTCCACCTCAACCGGACGCGATTCTTCCTTCAGCACCGGGTCGCCGAACTGCCTGATCTGGGCAAAAGCCGCTTTTAATTTTTCATTGTTACTCAAGGAACCTCAATCTCCTGCTCATGACAACCACTGCGGGTCCACGTCGATTATTATCCGCACGCCGCGGGCCCGAAACGGTTCGCGGTAGCGCTCGATGACCGGCGCCATGGCCGCCAAGGTCCTCCCGACGTCTCCGGTTTTGACCAGGATATGGCTCCGTGACCAACCCTGGAGGCGGAAAAGTCCGGCCGGACCCAGCAGCCGCTCCTCATCCAGCGCCGGCTGCAGCTTCTCTTTCAGATACCCGGCCGCCTGCCAGGGCTTGCCGCTCTGACGCGACTGGCAGATGATGTTGATCAGGTTGACGAACGGCGGGTATTCCAGCCGCCGGCGCCGGTCGAGCTCGGCGGCGTAAAACTCCTCTAATTGCTGC
>JAJYIN010000129.1:2119-6461 GCA_021790075.1 Actinomycetes bacterium
CGCAGCCATTTTACTCAATTCAATATCCGCATTCCATGTCTGGATCAGCACCCGGCCCGGCTTTTCGGCGCGGCCGCTGCGGCCGGCCAGTTGCAGCAGGATGGCAAACGTCTGCTCCTCGGCCCGGAACTCCGGGAACTGGAGAGCCAGGTCGGCGTTGATCACCGCTGAGAGCGTGACGTCGGGGAAATGATGCCCCTTGGCCACCATTTGCGTCCCCAGGAGCACCGCCCCCGGGGTCCGCGAAAACTCCTCCAGGATGCGGGGAGATTCGCCATAGCCGGTGGTGGTGTCGGCATCCAGGCGGAAAATCTTCGCTTCCGGAAAGCGCGCGGCCAGCTCCGCCTCCAGGCGCTCGGTGCCCACGCCCCAGCGCCTCAGGTCCGTCGAGGAGCACTGGGGGCAGAGCGGCGGCACCGGCTCACTGAAGCCGCAATGGTGGCAGAGCAGCCGCTGGGCGCGGTAATGGATCGTCAGCGATACCTCACAGTTGGCGCACTGCCAGACGTGGCCGCAGTGGCCGCATTGGAGGTAGCTGGCATATCCTCGGCGGTTGAGAAGCAGGATGGCCTTTTCCCGCGCCGCAAGCACCGTGTCCAGGCTTTCGACGAGGTGGCGGCTGCATATCATGTCATTCTCATGCCTCATATCAACAACCTCGATGTCGGGCATGGCGGCGCCGGTGGCCCGTTCCGGCAGCGGAAAATGATCCGGGATGCCATGATAGCTCTCCAGGCTGGGAGTGGCGCTGCCCAAAAGCAGAACGGCCCCTTCCAGCTCGGCGCGCTTTCGCGCCGTCAGGCGGGCGTCGTACCGGGGTTCGCTCTCCTGTTTGAACGAATTGTCGTTCTCCTCGTCGATCACGATCAGCTTCAGATTGGGAAGGGGCGCGAACAGGGCCGAGCGGGGTCCGATGACGACATCTACGGCGCCGGCGCGGATGCGCGCATACTCGTCTAACCGCTCTCCCGGCCCCAGGCCGCTGTGGAGGATGCCGACGCGCTCGCCGAAACGGCGGCGGAAGCGGCGCACCGCCTGGTTGGTAAGTGATATCTCCGGGACCAGCACGATGGCCGCGCCGCCGCGCTCGGCGGCAGCCTGCGCGGCGCGCAGGTAAATCTCGGTCTTGCCCGCACCGGCCACGCCTTTCACCAGGATAGGCCGGCTGCGCTTGGCCGGCCTGGGTGCGTCCAGGCGCGCCACGACCGCTTCCAGGGCGCGCTGCTGCGGCTCGTTGAGCTCGATCTCTGCTGCTGCTGGCGCGGGGACGCCCGCAGCCGCCGGACCGGGTCCGTTGTCGCTCCCGGCTTCTTTGGCAGGTACGCGGGTGTCGCTCCCGGCGGCCGCCGCAGATGGAACTCCTGCCGCGGCCGGTGAAAAAACGCCGGCTGCCCTCGTGGGCGCCCCATCTCCGTAATAACGGAGCGTGCTGCGGCTGACCTCTTTATCAAAGAGCTCCACCCTTCCCTGGCGGGCCAGCGTCCTGACCGGGGAATCGGATGTGCCCGCCTGGCGGCAGAGTTCCGCCACGGACAGTTCCCCTGACGATTCCAGAACGGTAAGGATCATCTCCTGGGCGCTGTTGCCGGCGGCGCCTTTTCCGGAGCCGTCCGCCAGCCGCACGAACCTGACCCGGCGCTTTCTCACCGGCGGGCGCTTCAGCACGTAGCGGGCCTCGCCGCCGCTGCCAGTCTTCTCCACCGCCGGCAGGCTTCCCGGCGGCAGCACCAGGCCCAGTGCCGCAGCCGGCGAGCAGTAGTAATAACGGGAAACCCAGAGCGCCAGCTCGATGAGGCGGGAAGGTACGGGAGGATATTCAATCACGACGTCGATGTCAACGAGCCTGCCGGCCGGGGCCGCTGTTGACGAAACCAGCGCCACCACGACGCCCAGCGCTTTGCGGCGTCCAAAAGGGACCAGAACCACCGAGCCGGCAACCACCTTCCCTGCCAGCCGCGGCGGCACCCGGTAATCGAAGGGCCTGTCCAGGTGACGGGTTTTCACCTGGATGTAGACACGGGCCAGCTGAGGAGCAGGAGACATGGCGATATTATATCTTCCGGCGCCGCCGGATGTTTCGCGGCGGGCATGTGGATGATCGCGTGTTGCTAGTGTCCCGCAAACGCGAAAGGGGCGCCCGCTGGGCGACCCTTAGAATTCAAACATACGGCCGGATCTGGATGCCGGGCCGGATCAGTCACCGGCTACGCCGTCGCCTGTTTTAAGTCCTCCACGCTCCGGCCCCGCCCGTCAGTCCACAGCGTGCAGGGTGGCGTCCTCCTTGCTCGGCTGCGCCTTGCCCTCCAGGCCGGCGGCCTTACGCAGCTGATCGGCCTTGTCGGTCCGCTCCCAGGTAAAATCGTGGTCGTGACGGCCGAAGTGGCCGTAGGCGGCGGTTTTCTTGTAAATGGGCCGCCGCAGGTCCAGGTCGCGCAGGATGGCGGCCGGCCTTAAGTCGAAATTCTGCCTGATCAGCTCTTCGATCTTGGGAACGGGGATCTTCTCGGTGCCGAAACACTCCACCATGACCGATACCGGGTGGGCGACGCCGATGGCATAAGCCACCTGGATCTCGCACTTGTCGGCCAGCCCGGCGGCCACGACGTTCTTGGCCACGTAACGGCCGGCATAGGCGCCGGAGCGGTCCACCTTCGTGGGGTCCTTGCCGGAAAAGGCGCCGCCGCCGTGGCGGGCCGCGCCGCCGTAAGTATCGACGATGATCTTGCGGCCGGTGAGGCCGCAGTCGCCCATGGGCCCACCGACAACGAACTTGCCGGTGGGGTTGATGAGGATATCCGTCTTTTTGAGGTCACACATGTCCTGAGGCAGGATTGGCTCGATGACGTGCTCGATCAGGTCCGGCTTGATCATGGTGTCGATATCGATATTCGGCTTGTGCTGGGTGGAGATGACCACGGTTGTTATCTCGACCGGTTTGTCGTTCTCATAACGCACCGTCACCTGGGTTTTGCCGTCCGGCCGCAAATAGGGCAGCACGCCGCTCTTGCGCACCTCCGCCAGGCGCTTGCCCAGTTGATGCGCCAGCAGAATCGGCATCGGCATCAACTCAGGCGTCTCGTTGACCGCGAATCCGAACATCATGCCCTGGTCGCCGGCGCCGGTGAGGTCGAGCGGGTCCTCGTCGTCGGCGTCGGTGCGGACCTCAAAAGCCTGGTTGACGCCTTGGGCGATGTCAGGTGACTGCTCGTCCAGGGCGACGATGACGCCGCAGGTGTCGCCGTCAAAACCGTACTTGGCGCGGGTGTAGCCGATGTCGAGAATGGTCTCCCGCACCAGCTTGGGAATATCGACATAGGTTTCGGTGGTGATCTCGCCGCCCACGACTACCAGGCCGGTGGTCACCAGCGTCTCGCAGGCCACGCGGCCGAAGGGGTCGTCCTTGAGCACTGCGTCGAGCACGCCGTCGGAAATCTGATCGGCGATCTTGTCGGGATGCCCTTCGGTTACCGATTCCGAAGTGAATAAATAATCTTTTTCACTCATAGCTTCCTCCAGAAGTTAAGATATATTCCCGAGAGCTCACGAGAGGACTGAGAAGATCAAAGAACAATAAAACCTTTTAAGAAGTCTAGCAGTATACTGTTTCAAAAGCTATCGGGACGGGAATGGCGGATCATCAAAGCGAACGTAATGGACAGACAAGCCGACCGCGGACGAAAAACCCGCCACCGGGACAGGTTTCCCTGGGCGGTGGCGGCAGCCTATCTGCTGGTTCTCCTCATTCTCGCGCTGGGGATCCTCCCCCTCTTCGTTTCCGGGCGTCAACCCTCGGGCACGGGCCCGGAAACGCCACCGGCTGCCGGCGAAAACGGGGGCGGCGGCGCGGACACGACCGCGACGACCGCCACGACGCCGGCGCCCGGTCCCCCTTTGCATTTCGTCAGTTCCGCCCCGGCGGCGGGCAGCACTCTCACCAGCCGGCCGGCTGACGTCTCCATCACTTTCGACGCCGAGCTGGCGGCGTCGGTCAGCATCGCCATCAGCAGCGGGGGCAAGGATTACGGCTCCGGGGATACTACGGTCGATGAGAACGGGATGACGCTCAGGCGGCTACTGGATCCGGTCGCCCCTGGCGGCCCCTACACGGTCAGCTACCACGCCTGCTGGACGGACGGCAACTGCGGCGACGGCAGCTTCCAGTTCATCCTCAACCAGAGCGGCTGAGGCGTCTGAGTCCCTCCGTCTTCGCTGGCTGTCACATTTCCGGCTTCCCTGCGGGCGCCAGACAAACCAATAAGAATCTATCTTAAAAGGTTGTCCGTTGCGAGGCCGAGCGAAAAAGCCATGGGCAAGGACGCAGGAGGAAAAAGCCCGCAGTCGT
>JAJYIN010000130.1 GCA_021790075.1 Actinomycetes bacterium
CTTTTCCGCATGGCGCTGACGCGGATACGGGAAATGGCGCCGGGTGCCGTCCGGCGTCTCCTAGACGTTTACCTCCAGGTTGTACGTCCAGTCGCCATGCACGTTACAGCGCTCGAAGGCGCGCAGGGTGCCAGACCGTTCGAGCACGGCCGTGAAGCACGCTTTGGGGTAGGTGTATCCCCAGGTGAGATCGCAACGCGCCAGAAACATGTCATCCAGGTAAAGGTCGATGAACTCGATGTGATGCTCCATCTCCATCGGGTGCGGCAGCTGTTCCCCCAGCCAGACGGTTACCTCGAAAGGTTCGCCCGCCCTGGGGGTGCCGCCGATGTGGATCATTGGCACGTGCTTCTTCTCCAAGTCGCTCATGTTAGCGATATCCTTGGCCTGGTTTATGGTTGAGGGTGGTGCCGGCATGGGGTTACCTCCGATTATCCAGAATTGAGAATACATTAAGGGATTACCCGCGGGTATTGCGTCCTAAACACAGCGCGGCGATGAGAGCTTCAGGTCAAGAGCCTGAAGCGCCGCGGTAGGATTTGCGGGCCAATTCGTGTATGTATACAGAAACGCCGTCCCACAAGATAGGAGAAGAACATGTATCATCGATGCGAGTTGTGTGGAAATGTGGTATTCAGCCTGACCGGTCTCGACAGCTGTCCCCTGTGCGGGGCGCCCTTGGACAAGCTCAAAGCGTACGATCCGCCTGATTTGGCAGGCAGCCGGACGGAGGAGAACTTAAAGGCGGCACTGGCGGGCGAGTCACAGGCCAACCGCCGATACCTGGCTTTTGCCCAGCTGGCGCGCGACGCAGGTCTTGAAGATGCGGCCGCTGCTTTTGAAGCTGCCGCCGCCGATGAGACTCTCCACGCCCATTCACATCTGGGTTATCTGCGCGGAGCAGGGGACAGCCGCGCCAATATCGAGGCCGCAATTGCCGGCGAGACATACGAGACGGAAAAGATGTATCCGGAATTCACCAGGGTCGCAGAGGAGGAAGGGTTCCCCGAGATCGCCCAGTACCTCAAGTGGGTAGCCGGGGACGAGAAGCGCCACGCAGGCCGGTACCGTCAAGCTCTGGAAGAGCTGTAAGGCCGGAAAATCAATGGTGGGGCCCGCCCAGCTGGCTGAGAGCCTCGGTGGTCATGATCAGGGCCGCCCAGAGAGCGTCGATGCCCAGGTGGCGGGGAGCGGTCTCGTCCAGGAGCATCTGCGCCCGGGCCGGGAACTCCAGGTCGCCCACCCACAGGATCACCGTTACGGGCAGCATGGGGAAGACGGGGATGGTCACGGCGGCGTCGCCGCCGGCAGCTCTGGTTCCGCCCAACTGCTCTCCCACCTCCACGAACTTCTCAGGGCGGGCGCCGAACCGGTGGGCGATGACCTCGGTGGGGATTTCGTGGGGCCCTTTGAAGAAAGCGGCGCCGCCGGGCAGCGACTGGGGGGAGACCAGCCTGCCGGTGGGGGGAGCCGGCTCGCATGAAGCCAGGTACAGGGGAACCAGCAGGTTGAAATGGGTCGATTCCTCCAGGTGGAATTCGTGCAGGCCGATCTCGCGCGCTTCGCGGGCATCGGGGTCCGCGAGGTAGGCCTGGCCGAAAACGGGCACCACGAACACCTGGTCATCGTCCCAGTATTCGGCGCCGGCGCATTCAGCCGCTTCGAAGGGATCGGCCAGCTCCAGTTTCTTCCAGGCTTCCAGTTCTCCGGCAAGCATAAGGCAAACAGGTTATCAGATGGGTTCCATTCCGGCCAAGCCGGCGAACCGGTTATCAATGCGGTTCCATTCCGGCCAAGCCGGGGGCTTTTCGCGGGCCCGGCCGCAAGGTAGAATCCTGGCTGCCGGCGGAAACCATCATCCCGGGCGCCGACCTTGTCATCCCGGGCGCCGGCTGACTGACCAATCATCATCGAAGAGGAGCGGCCCTGGGCCATGTCGATGCTCACCAGAAACCTGGACCTGTTCGACCCCATCGATGCGGCCGTGGGCGAGCGCTCCACTCCGGAGGAACAGCTCGAAGTCATCGCCGGTTTCGTGCGCGGTTGCGTCCTTTGCGGCCTGGGCCGCAACCGGCGGCACGCGGTGCCGGGGGAGGGCGGCGCCCGCGCCGGGCTGATGATCGTGGGCGAGGGCCCGGGGGAGAACGAAGACCTCCAGGGGCGCCCGTTCGTTGGGCGCGCCGGCGAGCTGCTGGACAAGATCCTGGCCGCCGCCGAACTGCCGCGTCCGTCAGTATTTATCACCAACATCGTCAAATGCCGGGCGGCGGACATGGTCGACGGCAAGCTGGTGAACCGCCCGCCGCAAGCCCCCGAGGTCAACGCCTGCCGGCCTTATCTGGTGCGGCAGGTAGAGATCATCCAGCCGCTGGTGATCCTTTGCCTGGGCGCCCCCGCCGCCCGGGGGGTAATCGACAACAACTTCAACATCACGGAACAAAGAGGACGGTGGTTCGAGGGTCCCTATGGTTCGCGGCTCATCGCCACGTTCCATCCCGCGTTCATCCTGCGCCGCGGCGGCGCCGGGGCCGGCGCCAGGGAACTGAAAAAGCTGGTGTGGGAGGACATGAAAAAGGTAATGGAGGCACTGGCAGACTAAAGCAACCCAGATCTCACGCTACCCCCGGCCGCGATGACTATGATTCCTCCTTCTGCCGCCGCTGTTCCTCCAGCCGCCGCAGTTTTTCCAGCACCCTTTCCTTTTCACCCTCTCCTTCCAGGCGCGCTCCGGCTTCTTCGCCGGCTTCCGGCTTGACGGCCTCGATGTCAGGCGGTTCCTGATAGCCGTGTTGCTCGCTCTGGGCCGCCCGGTTGCGCTTCTTGCCTTCGCTCTTGCCGCTCATGGAAGCACCTCCGGTTTCGATAGCTGATTGCTTCCCTCATATAGAGTTTTCCCGTTTCGGAGGAAATCGCGGCGTGCGCCGCGGGATAATCCCAGCCGTGTGCTGATGAGGGAAAACCGCGGCGGCGCTAGACCCAGCGTTTTTGGGTGCGCAGGAAGCTGTCCACCTTGTCGTCCAAGCCGGCGAGGTCCCGCTGTGCTTTCTCGATCCTCAGCTTCAGCTGCCGCCGCCGGTACTCGACGAACTTGCGGAAATCGGGGGCATCGATGGAGATGTCGTGCATCAGGCTGCCGCCCAGATGGATGTTTTCTTCATCCATGAAGGCGAAAATCTCCTCGGCTCTGATATCGAACTCCCTGCAGATGGCATCGACTGTAATTTGCATGGCTCCAGATCTGGTTGTTGGATGGAGTTCTACGATTTAACCGGAAAATCAGGGGGATGTCCAGCCTGCCGAGAGAGCATCAGCCGGGTGTGCGAATTGCCGTAAGCCGTCTGCTCGCGGGACAGGTCAATAAGACTGACCGTTTACCCGCAGGTGCTCGACGAAGATGATCTCGCAGGCGCCGTCGCCCTCATCCGTGCGGCTCTTGCTGGTGTGGACCGAGAGGATGCGGTCGCCCACCACCATGCGGATATCCACCAGCCGCCCGTCTATGCGCACCAGATCGCCAGCCTTGATCGTGGCCAGGCCCTGCCGGATGCGGCTGTTGGCCGGGATGACGTGGTTGTTGCTGACATGACTGGCCACGTAGCTGGAAGTGAGGTCCACGCCGCCGGGTCCCAGCGCGCCGGAGACCTGGCCGCGCCGGTCAGCCTGTTCCCAGGTCAGCTTGCTGTCAATGTCCGGTTCCGCCAGTTGACCCCAGGCGAGGAACAGGTCATAGGGCACTGCCGGGCTGATGGTGTCGTGGTAGCCCTTGACGCTCTGGACCCGGGCGCTGATCGAGTAGGAGGTATCGCTGGTGAAGGTGGCGTTGGCGCCGTTAACGTCAATCGAGGTCTGGAAAGGCAGCGCATCCCGCTGGACCGGGTCCCGGCCGGCATCGATGCCGTAACTGACGACGGTATCGCTGGCGGCAAACGACTGGCCATGGCTGAGGATGCCGAAGAGGCCGGCCAGAGCCAGCACCGACAGGATGGTCATGAAGAGTGCTTCCAGGAGCAGCCGCTGCGTCAGCGGCCGCGGGCGCACGTGGGCGGCATGGTACCGGTGCGGGAAATGGGCATGGCCGCTGCGCGCGTAGGCGGGCTCAAGGACCCCCAGGGAATAGTTGATCGTGATCGTGCCGCTGCGCCCTTTTTGCCTGAGGCTCTCCTCATGACAGCGGGCGCAAAAAACCGCCGACGGCGAACAGCGGCGGCAGAATAACGTGCCACAGCCACACATGCCGACGAGCGGTTCGTCCGGATGCTTCGGGCAATAATTATGCTCCGCGGGCCCGGGATTTGTTGGTAGGTTTTTCCCCACTGCGGCCTCCCAGGCCTCCCCCTAACACAGAATATCGGCCGGGATCGGTGGCTCGGGAGTTTTTGGGGAAAAATGGAAGAAATCAAGAGACAGGCGCCGGGAAAAACTTTAGCCCCGGCCCGCCTGGTCTTCGTCTTTGCCGTCCAGCTTCCGCTTCAGCACTTTGCGCAGCGTGCTCTTGGGCAGCTCGCTCATGAACTCGATCTTCTGGGGAACCTTGTAATCGGCCAGTTTTTCGGCGGCGAAGCGGCGGATCTCGCCGGCGCTGGCCTCCTGCCCTTCCTTGAGGACGACATAGGCCTTGACGACCTGCCCGCGCAGCCGGTGGGGGAGCCCCTTGACCGCCACTTCCTTGATGGCCTCGTACTGGCTGAGGACCTCCTCGACCTCGCGGGGGTAAACGTTGATGCCACCTGTTATAATCACATCTTTTTTGCGGTCAACAATATAATAAAAACCGTCTTCATCGGCGCGGGCCAGGTCGCCGGTCATCAGCCAGCCGCCGGCGCTGAGCACGCCCGCCGTCTCCTCGGGATTGCGCCAGTAGCCCTTCATCACCTGCGGCCCCCGCACGGCCATCTCGCCGACTTCGCCCACGGGGGTTTCCCGGCCGGTGTCCGGGTCGATGATCTTCACTTCCGTATCCGGCAGGGGCAGGCCGATGCTGCCGGTCTTGCGGGGCCCCTCGATGGGGTTGACATGGGTGACGGGAGATGCCTCGGTGAGGCCGTAACCTTCAACCAGCCGGCCGCCGCTGAGGCGCTCGAAATCTTCCTGGACGTCACGGGGGAGACGGTCCGAGCCGCTGATGCAGATGCGGATCGAAGACAGGTCCGTCTGCCGGCCTCTTTCCTGCCGCTCGAGGGAATGGTTGACAGCAGCGTACATGGCAGGTATGCCGGGGAATATCGTCGGCTCTTCCCGGCTGATGGCGCTGAGCACCTGGGGGAGATCGAAACGGGGCAGCAGGATCTGCGCGCCGGCAACGGAAGTCACCAGGTTGGCGCAGGTGAGGCCGTAGACATGGAAGAGCGGCAGCACCATCAGGGCGCGTTCCCGGCCTTCCTTAAGCTCGTAGAGCCACGCCCGCGCCTGGGCGGCGTTGGCGACCAGGTTGTTATGGGTGAGTTCCGCGGCCTTGGGCAGCCCCGTGGTGCCGCCCGTATACTGGAGGAGCGCCGTGGCCGCGGGATCGACGTTAATACCGGGCGGTTCCGCCCGCTGTCCCTTGAGCAGCTTGCGGAGCCACAGCTGCCCCCGGGCTGGATCGAGCCGGGCCCGGTGGCCTTCCTTCTTCTCCTTCAGGAGGGTGAAAACGGCCCGCAGCGCCGGCGGGAAATAATCCTTGATGCTGGTGACGATCAAGTGGTGCAGGTGCGCTTCCTGCTGGGCGGCCAGCGCCCGCCTGAGGATGTTCTTCTGGCTCAGGGTAACCATCACCCGGGCGCCGGAGTCGTCCAGCTGGTACAACACCTCGCGCCGTTCGTAAAGGGGGTTGACGAGCGTGGCGATGGCGCCGGCCTTGAGCGCCCCGTGCAGGCAGATGAGCAGCTGGGGCGTGTTGGGGAGATGGATGGCGACGCGGTCGCCGGGGGCCACGCCCAGTCCGGTGAGGGCCTGGGCGAAGCGGTTGGCCTCCCGGTCGAGGGCCGCGTAGGTGAGGCTGGCTCCGAAGAAACGGGTGGCCACCACCTCCGGGTGCCGGCGGGCCGCTTCTTCCAGCAGGCCGAAGAGAGGCCGGCGGGGGTAGGTTAGATGCCTGGGGACGGCTTCCGGGTAATACATATCAAAAAGGTGGTTGACATATCATAAGGTAGCTATTATTGGCAAGGCGCCGCCACGTGAGAGCTGACGCCTCATTGTCCGAGCGCCGCCAGCGCTTCCCTGGCCCAGTCCGGGTTCTTGAGCAGGCCGCGGCCGACTGCCACCAGATCGGCGCGGTTGGCGGCCACAACGCTGTTGGCGAATTCCGGGCTGGTGATGCCGCCTACGGCGATGACGGGCACGTCCACCACCGACTTGATGCTCTCGGCAAGGGGGACAAAGAACCCTTCGATGCCGGCCAGGTCCTTGGGCCTCGAACCGCACAGCCCGCCGGAGATGTCCAGGATGGCGATGCCGGCCTCCACCAGGAGCGGG
>JAJYIN010000131.1 GCA_021790075.1 Actinomycetes bacterium
AAGTAGTCAAAATTCTGCTCGTAGACATTGACGTCGACCGGCCCGGATATTCCCGGAACGGCGCCTTCGCTGGTGAACTGCTTGATCAGCAGTGAGGGCCACGCGCCGGAAGGCACCTGATCGTAGCTGTCATCGTAGTTGGCTCCCCATAGCTGGTAACCGCTTTGCACCAACGGCGTCCAGTCGATATTTTCGGCCCGGTTCATGTTCGTATAAAAAATAGGCCGCACTCCGAACAGCTGGCCGCAGCGAAGCAGAAAAGCCTGGGCGTAGCCGATCGGATAGGGATGGTCGATCTCGAAATCCATCGCTATCACCTCGCCCGGCTGCAGCGGGCCCACGATGCTGTAAAAATGATCGGCTTCCTGGATGGGGTCGCCGCCGCCGGCATAATAGTAATACCCGCGGGCGATGCCGAGGCGCCGGGCTTCGTCGCGGTTACGGGCAAACTGAGGATCCGTGTAAATGCCGTCATCGCTGCCGCCCGCCTTGATGAAGGCAAAAGAAAAAGAATTCTGGGCCGTGTTCCAGTCGATCGTGCCCTGGTACTTGGATACGTCGACGCCCGTCACCGCGGCATTGGCCAGCGAGTAGTAGCCCGGTACGGCGAGCATGACAAAGATCGACAGGAAGAGTGTGATGATTAGTTTTCGGCGCATATCAGTCCTCAACAATTGGTTTTGGTTTTTTTCACGGACAGGTTCGTTATGGGATTTGTTTCTGAGGGAGTCTTGAAGCCCGGCGGGCCGGGATTTTTACTTCAGCAGGATTATTGCCTTTACTTTTTCTCTTGAGGATAGTGGACATCACGCCCGAATCGGGGCAAGCAGATACCACAGAAAATGTATTGGGATTGCCCTACCAGAGTGGTGCCGCCCTAAAGCAGTGCTTCTTGATAAGGATCAGTGGCCGGCGGCTCGGACGCCGGCAGTGTTTTTAGTTTTCGCCGGGCAAAACTGCCCGGTCCCCACCAAAGTGCCATCCCAGACGATACCGCATCGACCTTGATCTTTCAAGGGGGGCTTTAGAGTTAGATTCCCTGATGTTAATAAAGAGACGCCCCGGAGGGCGTCTCGGATGAACTAACATTTCGAAGTCGTTGCTCTACGACCCCGGATACGGCGCCGGATAACTATAGCTATTGCCGCAGCCGTCCAGGGCGGTGGCGTAGACGGTGGCCGTGAATGTGGGAACACCATTGGGAATCGTGTAATGAAGCGTAAGCGAATGACTGCCGGACGCGGCAATATCGCCGAGGACAACCGGCATGATTGTAGAGCATGTCACGCCGTTGCTGGCGGTGGAACCCACCACCTGCACTGCGTATGCAGTATCCGAGCCCGTGTTGCCCACGCTGTAATCCACACTCAGGTTGCGGGCCTCATAGTCGGCGAAGCTGGCCCAGTAGACGTTGGACGTGGAAAGTGACAAAGATGGTTGCGAGCCGCCGGTGCAGGCCGGGGCGGCGGCGAGGAAGATGTCCTCGGCCCCGTTCGGCACCAGGTTGGAGGCCAGGGACAGAAAGGCCACGTACCTGCCGTCGGCCGAGATCGAGGGGTTGTAGCTGCCGACATTCCCCTGCCCTCCGGCGGCGTCGGTGGAGACCCGGGCGGTGGCGCCGGTGAGGGTGTCCTTTACGAAGATGTCCCCGGCCCCGTTGGTATCGCCCGGCACCAGGTTGGAGGCATAGGAGTAAAAGGCCACGTACCTGCCGTCGGCCGAGATCGAGGGGGAGAAGCTGCCGGCATTCCCCTGCCCCCCGGCGGCGTCGGTGGAGACCCGGGTGATCACACCGGCCCCCGCGGCCGACCCCACCAAAAACAACATGGGAGCCAGGCCAATAATTAAAGGAAGAACAATGCGGAAGAATCGCCCCCGGAAAAAATGCCTGCCAAAAAACGAAGTTGCCTGTTTGCTTACCTTCATCCCAAACCTCCCCCGAAAAAGCCTTAAAAGGCTTTGCCCGTTTGCGCAGGAACGTCATCCCTTCTGCGGCCCTGCCTGCCAAAGAATCGAATCACACCACATTTATAAGGTATTACCAATGACAAAACGGCAGCGTGTAATAATACAACGGGGGGGGTAGTTGTCAATGATACGAGCTGGGAAATCCCCCGCAGGGCCGCGTGATCACGAATTCGTCTCGCCGGTGAGGCAGACCGTCAGAATGGCCACGTCGTCGGAGAGGCGGCCGCCGGAGTAATCCAGGATTGCCTCGTAGACGCGGCCGGGCAATTCACGGGCGTGGCACCGCTCCTGTTCGGCGACGATAGCGAGCAGCCGTTCCTTTCCGAAGAGCGCCTCACCCCGGCGGGCTTCGATAACGCCGTCGGTGTAGAGGATCAGGGTGTCGCCGGTCCGCAGGTGGAGTTCACCCTCGGTGAAGCCAAGGTCATGGAAGATGCCGATGGGCGAGGAGCCATGGTCGAGGAACCGGCTGCGCTCGTCCTTGAGGATAGGAAGAGGATGGCCCGCCCGGCACCAGGCGAAGCGGCCGCTGCGGGTATCGAGGATGCCGAAAACCACGGTGGCAAACGTGGATTCATCAGAAGCCTTGACCACCAGGTGGTTGGTCCTGTCCATGATCAGGGCCGGCGATTCGTAGACATGGGCGTAGGCCTTGATAGTGTTTTTGATTAGGGAAGTGAGCGCCGCCGCTTCCAGTCCCTTGCCGGAAACGTCGCCGATGGTGATGCCCACGCGCCGGTGCTCCAGCTCGAACAGGTCGTAAAAATCTCCCCCCACCTCGGCGGCTTCGGTCGCCGAGCGGTAGAGGTGCCCAATCTCGATGCCGGGAATCCGGTCCGGCAGGGCCAGGATCGCCTCCTGGAGGGTATCGGCGATGTTTCTTTCCACATCGTAAAGCCTGGCGTTCTCCATCGCCAGTGACACCGAAGCGGCTGCCTTGAGGGCAAAATCCACCTGGGCGCTGCTGAACCGGAATGGTCCCGACCGGTAAGCAAAAGACATCACGCCGATGACCTCGTCCTTGACAACCAGCGGCACCGAAAGGATTGAGCGGATTCCGAGCAGCGCCGCCAGCTGGGGGTCGATGCGGTTGTCACGCCGCGTATCCGTGACGGCAACCGCCTTGCGGGCCCGGGCAGTGCTGGTGAAGAGGGAGGCCATGCTGCCTGTCAGACAGGTGTCTGTAAGTTCCACGGGGAGTCCGTGCAGATACCGCATCTGCCAGCGGTTGCCAAGCTGCAGGGAAATGATGGCAGCTTCGCAGCCGACCGCCCGGGCTGCCTCGACCTTGACGCGCTGCATGATGAACTCGAATTCAAGCGTTGAATGGATGATCCCGTTGATGTCATCCAGTGCTTCGCTGAGGAGCTCGGTCTGCTTCCGTTCGGTGATGTCCTGGAATACCGAGACGGTAGCGATGACCTCTCCCTTTTCCATGATCGGGGTTACCACGTAGGCAACCGGAAAAATGCTGCCGTCCTTGCGGGTGAACACGTCGTCTTCGGTGCGGTAGGTGACTCCGGTCTTAAGCACTCCCAGCATGGGGCAATCAGCGGCCCGAAAGGGGGCGCCATCGGCATGCTGGTAATGGACCGCGTCGTGGACGCTCTTCCCTTTGAGTTCCTCGTACTTCCAGCCCCAAAGGCGCTCGGCGGCCGGATTCATGAAAATAGGGCAGCCCTCCTTGTCCAGGACGTAAACTCCTTCGCCCAGAGCCGCGGTGATTTCCCGCAACTGCTTCTCGCTGCCGCGCAACGCTTTTTCCGCCCTCATGCGGGCGGAAAGCTGGGACCGCAGGTATTCCCGGGTGCGCCGCATCCGGCGTATCGAGAACTGGGCAAAGGCGGCAAAAGCCGTCAGTATTAGCAGGACCGAGCCGCGCCTGTAGATTTCATACCAGCCCGGCAAAAAAATTTCTTCCTGGAGGCTGTCTGAACGGTGGAAAACGTATCTTTCCGCGAACGCGTCCACCAGGTAATAAAGCAGTCCCAGCCCGAAGCCGATCAGGATTACTTTTCTGATTGTGGGCCAGAGCGATTTATTACCCGCTGTCACGGCCAAACAGGCTCCCTCCGAACCGAATTGTAATGAGGGGACTAAATTATCCGCATTCCCGGCCCTTTATAAACGCAGCCAGGAGAGCGGCGCTGCCGGCGCTTGCCGGCCACTATCTGGTACCGCATCTTCGTTGCCGGGGCCGCCCGGAATGACTGCACCGCGACTGGACCCGGAGGCCGCAGCACTCCTGATTTCCGCGGCGCCATGGGCGGCCCGGTGGAGGTGCGCGCGTCAGCGACCCCGCTGCGGCACGCCTGCCAGTGGCCCGGCGCTGATCTCATCGCAGCTGGTTTTGTGGAACGGCTGCTTAAAACGAGGTGCCCGGAATGCGTTTGGATGGACAGGAATGATGGGAAATGAGAGCCAGCGACAGCTTTTGCTCTCATGCCATCAAAAACACTTGCTGACAAGAATGCCGGCGGCGGCCTGGAGCCCGGACTTTCCGGGTGGCGGGCCGGGACGGTCATAGCCGGCGCCGCCCTCCTGGTTTTCTTCTCTGCTTTCAGTCCCCGTGGCTTCGTTTTTCATGCCGGCCGGCTCGACCTGTCCCTGCCGGAAATGGCGGCCGCCGTCTTTCTTGCTACGGTGCTGATCTGGATCGCCGGCGGTTGGCGCCGCTGGGTCGCAGGCGGTTCGCGCCCGGCGGGACGGCGGTTCCTTGCCCTGGACCTGGCGGTACTGGCGTTTACCGCCAGCAATTTTCTTTCCATCGCCGCCGCCACCGACAAGGGCAGCGCCTTTGCTTTTGCCCTGCGGATGCTTTACCTCGGCGGCATTTATTTCGGCGTCTCCCGGCTGCCGCCGCGGGCCGGCGTGAGCATCATTCTGCCCTCAGCCTTGACCGCCGCATTACTGACGGTGACGGCGATAGGCTGGCTGGAAAACTTCCTGCCTCCGCCGGCCCGCGGGTTGCTGGTGGAACCGTTTCAGGAAAACGTCACTTCCTTCGATGCCTTTTACAATTTGAGGGTATCCTCGACGCTGGGATTTCCCACCACTCTTTCCATGTACCTCGAGCTGGCGATGCCCGTGGCTCTCGTCCTGGGGTTGCGGTTGAGCCTGCATGAGAAGCGTCAATGGAGGGGACGCCTGCTGCTGCTGCCCACAGCCGGCGCCGCCGCGGCGGTGATGGCGGTGCAGCTGTTCACTTACACGCGCAGCGCCATGGCGGCGGCGCCTTTTTCACTGCTCCTGGGAGCCGCGATTGCACTCGTTTGCGGCCTGGGCCGGCGCGTGATAATCCCTTTTTGCCTAAGCGCCGCCGTGCTGGTCGCGCCGCTGGGGGCGCTAGCGGCGTTCAGCGAGCCGATGTCGGCGCGGCTGGGACTCGCGCAGGAACTTCCCCGGTACAATGCCGAGTACGCGCCGCTGCAAATGCCGGGCGGATTTGACCGGGCCGCCTGCTACGCCGCCGTCATCAGGGTAAGGAACACCGGCACCGCCACCTGGGGGGCCAGGGGCAGCGCCGTCGAGGAAGTCTTCCTCACCTACCGGTGGTTGTCATACCCGGCAGGGAAAGAGCAGCTGGACGTCCCTTTCCTGGCCACCTACATGCCGGCCGACATTCCTCCGGGAGGGGAAACTGACCTGAACGCCAGCTTCATCACGCCGTCACTGGCAGGCAAATACATCCTGGAGTTCGACCTCGTGCAGCCCCAGTGGGGGTGGTTTTCGAGCACCGGGGTCAGGGCGCTTGAGTATGCGGTCGATTTTCCCGCCAACGGGGTCAGCAGCCCGTTAAGTACCGAAGCGTCAACTACCCGGTACGAGGGTCTGGGCGCTGCTGCTGCCGACGTTCCCCGGGGGCAGCTGTGGCGCGCTGCGGTTGACATGATGCTTGATCATCCGTTGCTGGGCGTGGGAGCGGATCAGTTCCGCAATACCTATGCCGGATATGTGGGGGTCTCTCCGGCTGACCGCCTGAGCACCCACAATATCTTCCTGGAAGCGTCCGCCAATACAGGATTGCTGGGCCTGGCCGCCATGCTGTATCTGCTGGGGGCCGCCGGCTGGACCCAATGGAGGCTGGCGCGGGACCTGCGGGGGAGCAGGGGTGTGCGGCTCCTGGCATTGGGACTGCTTACTGGCCTGACAGCCTATGTCGTGCACGGGCTGGTTGATAGTTTTCTCTGGCAGACCGGCGTGTCCTTCCTGTTTTTCTCCCTGCTGGGGTTGACATCATGGCTCAAACGTAACCAGTTGCTCTAACCTTCAAACCGGCGAACAGCGGGCGATTTGCATCAGGTTGACGTCCGCGGGAGGAGGGAGGTAAG
>JAJYIN010000132.1 GCA_021790075.1 Actinomycetes bacterium
CGCACCGAACAGCGACGAGGGCAAGGGGAATTTGAGGGTAAAGGGAAAATGACAAACAGAAAGGGGAAAAGCAAGTGATAAAGACCGACCGGAAACGAAAAAATTATGAATCGCCTGCATTGGTCAAGCTGGCCAATCTGCGGAACGTCACCGCCAGCTGGCAGTGCAGCCTGGGTGGCGACGACGACGATGACTTTGGCGACGACTAAATCAGGCCGGTATTAAGAGTTCTGACGCCTCCGGTTGACTGGCGCCGGCCGCTTCCCTATTATTTACCTTCGCGGCTCGCGCCGGGCCCCGGGTTTCTGTAAAATATACCCTTGGCGCGGGGGCGTAGTTCAGTTGGTCCAGAACGCCGGCCTGTCACGCCGGAGGTCGCGGGTTCGAGTCCCGTCGCTCCCGCCAAACTTTTTCACCTGCGAGACCGCCAGCCGGCGGTTTCTTGCTTTTAGGGCGATGCCCGGGTTCATCCGTGATATCCGTTTGCCCAGGGGTGCCGTCTTCGTGGGGGTTCGATATTCCGATTTTCCCCGGCGGGTTTACACCCCCGACACATCCTGCCCCTGGTTTTTCACTACATCCGGTAGTAAAATAATCGCATGGCATCCCCCCGTAAAAAGCTGAACCGCCTAGTCAATCTCAGGCCATCCCGGAAAGGCATCCGCCAGGTCCTCGGCGACCTCGAGTCGGACATCATGGAGCTGCTCTGGAAGGACAGCCCCCTCAGCGTACGCGAGGTGCACGAGCAGCTGGCGAAAAAACGCCCCATCGCCTACACCACCGTGATGACTGTGATGACGCGCCTGGCAGAGAAAGGTTTGCTTGAGCGCGAGCAGCGGGGGCGCGCCTACTTCTATGCCCCCAGCCAGAGCCGGGAAGAATTCTGTTCGGACACCATCGATGCGGTGATGACAGGTCTCCTCGGCGGATTCGGCGAGCCGGTCCTCTCCCACTTTGTGGACACCGTCGGCTCCCAGGATGCCGCCAAGCTCGACGAGTTGATCCGCCTGATAGAAGCAAAGAAGGGAAACACGGAAAAATCGGTTACCTGACCCTGGCAATCTCCTACATCGCCATCCTTTCAGCTCCCTGGGTTATCAAGAACTGGCTGGAGGGACGCCTGCGCCCGCGCACTTCAGCCCTGCTTTACTTTTTTTCCCTCATTAGCGCCGGACTCGCCACCGGCATCGTTCTGGCGCTGGTCCTGCTCAGGTTTCTGTCCAGCTCCGTCCTGGCCGCGATGGGCAACGCCTGCGGCGGGATTTTTTCCCTTAGCCACGGATTCCTGGCGGCAAGCCGCTGGAACTATCTGCTGGCGGCCGCCGTTGCCACCATTTTCATACTGGAGCTTGCCTTTCTCATCGGCGGAGGTGCCAGGCTTTTTTGGGTAACCCACAGCCACAAGAAAAGGAAGGACGCCGGCAGCAGCATCTGTCCGGCTCTTCTGCCGATTGCGGCAAAAGATTGGGCCGGGAAGATCTTTTTTACGTCCTCCAGGCGGTTGGAGGCCCAGACGGTGGGCCTCTTCAAGCCCCGGATCGTGCTCTCACGCGGGTTGATAGATAATCTTTCTAGTGATGAACTCAGGGCGGTTGTCTCCCATGAGGAAGCCCATTGCTCCGGCAGGGATAATGTCATCGTCGCAGTAGCCAAGTCCATGGCTCTCACCTTATTTTATCTTCCTGGTCAAAAGATGGCTTTCCACCGGATGCGGTCCTGCCTGGAGATGGCCGCCGACATGAAGGTCGCCCGTGTTCTCGGCAGCCGGCTGCTGGTGGCCCAAGCGCTGGCCAGGATCGCCAAGGTGAGCCATGCCGGAGGCCGGGAGCCCGCCGTGGCCATGTCGGTTTCCGGCGGCGGCGACCTCACCGGGCGGCTCGAAGCACTGGTCAAAGAC
Source organism: Actinomycetes bacterium (assembly GCA_021790075.1). Lineage (GTDB taxonomy): Bacteria > Actinomycetota > Thermoleophilia > BMS3ABIN01 > BMS3ABIN01 > JAJYIN01. Next base: position 1,898 of record JAJYIN010000132.1, read on the forward strand.
CGGGGGCCGGCGCCGCACCGGTGCCGTCATCTGGCTCTTTTCGTGGGCCTGGCGGCGGCGGCGCTGGTATTCTTCTCCACCAATGCGCTGGCAGTGGCCAGTACCGACCAGCGCGGCGCTTTTACCTGTTTTAGCGAGCATCAGCACGACGCCGGTCCCAACGGCGTCTGCCAGGTAGGCCACCCCGGCCACGCGGCTCAGTAGGGAAGTCAAATGTGCGTCTTTGATTCCTTCGGCAGGTTGAGGCATGTATGGATTAGTCTCACTCCCGCATCGACATCGGCAGGTTGAGGAGCCATAGGTTGAGGGCGGCAAAGGCGATCATCAGGATAACCATCGGGGCCAGTCCCGCCAGCGCCCGCCGGTTCTCGCCGAATGTCTGCCGCGCCACCCGCCAGCCGGTGTAGAGGGCGCCGAGATACCCCAGCGCGACCAGGCTCATCTGCAGCAGCCGCAAGGGGTCCATCGCCAACAGCGGACCGACGATGAGATTCGCGGTGCCGAACAGGTTCCATCCCCATCCGAACGGATCGGAGATGACGGGCACCGCCGCGGGCGGGCCTTCGCCGAGGAAGTGGTTCAGATTGTGAGCCATATGAGCCCCGAGCGCGATCGGCAGGAATGCGAACGAGAAGCCGACGAAGACAGTCCGTAAGCGGGCGCCGTTGCCGCTGATCCAGCGGGAGAGCGCCGACCAGGTGGTGAAGATGATCACCGGCGCCACCACGCCCATCGCCAGGAAGCTCAGCGTCAGCACGGTGTGCTCACCCAGTCCGGTGGCGTCCTGGAGCCTCGCCGAGATATTCTCCCACGGTTCCAGCATCTCCAGGGTCTGGAAGACAGTAATTCCCAGCATGAGCACGACGATGGCGGCCACATCGATCCCCATCCTGCCGGTCTTCCAGAGGTCGGAGAGGAACGGCCGCACATTCAGGGCGATGTTGTCATTGGGGCAGGTCTTGATACATTCCGTGCACATGACGCAGTAGGTGTTGCTCTCCATCTTCTGCGGCAGCTCGAACATGGGGCAGCCGTAGCCTTTTTCATTGCCGCGGTAGCAGGCCTTTTCCTTGCAGGAGCGGCAAACCTCATCGCTGCGGTTGCGGATCTCCAGCGGTGCGGTCATCGAATAGGCGCCGATGACACCGCCGATGGGGCAGACGTAACGGCAGAAAGTCCGGCGCTCGAAGACCAGCGATATCAGGATCGCCGGCACGATGAAGAGGCCGATGGCGACCATCGCCGTCAGGAACGGGTTGGTGGCCAGGTCGAGGTTGAGGAACATCCAGGTGAGAAAGATGAAGAACGCTGTCGGAATCCAGAAATTGCGCAACCGGCGCGGCCATTTGCGGTTGAGGCCCAGCGGGCGCTTGCGGACTCCCCAAAGCTTGCCTCTCTGGATCCATTCGGCGAGGGAGACGAGAGGGCAGGCCATGCACCAGGTGCGTGAGAAGAAGAGGAACGTGAAGATGATGACCGCCCACCAGACCAGCCACGTGATCACGGTGGCGAAGTTCTTGTCGCCCAGCTGCGTTCCCCAGATGCCGGTGGCGATAACGAGGCCGAAGACGATGACGTTCGGCAGCTGCGTCATGAACTGGAACGCCCGCATCCTGAGGAGGCGCTTAACAAAAGGAATCCGCAGGAGGTCATAACGGTGCGCAGGCAGCGCTTCGACCGTGCCGCCATCGGTGTTCGCATGCCTTGCCGCAGCATCCGCCTTGGCGCGGGCGCGGCTGGCGCCGCGCATCAGCAGCAGGATGACCACCGGCGTGGACAGGATTATGAAGATCAGGTACGGGACCAGCAGGGCAAGATTGGTGTCGGTTTCCACGTCGATTCTCCTAGTAACCGGTCTTGGCCGTGACCTGGCCGGCCGCCAGCTCCACGCGGACCCAGCCCTTGCTGCCCTGGTAGTACCAGTAGTCCATCCTGGTGCCGTTCATCTTCATGCCGGGCATGGAATTGCCAGTGTCCCGGCTCTCGGTCCTGGCCGGCTCTCCGGCGATGGCCTTGACCTGGTCGGCCGGCATTCCGGCCTGGATCTGGTTGTACTTGTCAACGCTCAGACTGCTGGAGCCCGCCGCCACTGTGCTGCCGCAGCCGCTGGAGATTGCCAGCACTGCCGCCAGCAGAGCCGCCGCCAGGCCGGCAATAACGATCTTCCGCATCTTGCCTCCATCGATGATAGGGGGTTAACGTAAACTACAAAAGATAATACTACACAATATAGTAGTTTACAAGGCGGTTTCGCGGGGAAGGAGAAAAATCGGTATTTACCTTATTGGAAGCCGGGTGCGGCAGCCGGCATGAGAAGAGGAGGCAGGCATTGGAAGTTCCCAACAATGAGGAAAATATGAGCCGCTGCATCTGCGGCACCTGTCCCACCTATATCGAGGGCGATACCGGCTTTTTCTGCTCACTGGATTTCAGCAAAAAGGGGCCGGTGCGCCGGGGATGCGTGTGCAGTGAGTGCTCCCTCTGGCCCGAATACGAGCTGAGCGGGGGTTATTTTTGCATCAACGGCAAAGCCGGCTAGCCGCGGCGGGACCGGCTGAGGCCAACAACGGCAAGGCCAGCTGACGCGCAGGGGCCGGCTGAGGCCGATAATCCTTCTTTATCGCGGAGCGTCGCGCGCCGGCTCTCTCAGCGCGCCGCCGCCCTATTCCTTGTGCCACGGCACCACGGTGACCGGTATTCTGGCTCCATGGATGACGTTGATGGTGACGCTGCCGATGACCGCGGCGGCCAGCGCCCGCCGGCCGTGTGAGCTGATGACGATCAGGTCGGCTCCGGAATCATCAGCCTGATTGAGGATCTCTTCGGAGGGATGGCCGGTCACGACCTTGGTCGTGGCTTTGACGCCAGCCTGGGCGGCCCGCTGCTGCAGCTGGTCCACATAGTTGTCGGCCGCCTCTTTCATCTGGTCCAAGATCTCGGGCAGCGTTGGGCTGATTGCCTCGGTCTCGTAGGCATACGCGGGAGAGAGCTCATCGACGACGCTGAGGAAGAAGATGGAGGCGTCGTTGTCCCGAGCCACCTCGATGGCGTACTCGGCCGCCTTCTCGGCCCGTTCGGAACCGTCAGTTGGCACCAGGATTTTATTGATCATGCTTCTCCCTCCGTTTGATTCGGGAACCTGTTTTCAGAATGATATAGCGAGCAGTGTATGTATATCCATATTAAGGACATAATTATGCCTGATTCCTGGCAGAGGCCTAAACCGGGAAGTACGCCGGCTAGGAAACCGGCGCCTTCTGGGTTGAGGTTGACGTCCTGGTCGCCGGCGCCGGGGCGGGCAGCCCGGGACCGCCGAAATATTGCCGGAGCACGTCCTCTACCGGATATCCCTTGGCGCCCCGGCCTGGCAGCGTCCAGCCATTGAAGAACAGGCCCCGAGTCCGGGGTAGCAGCCGCGGCATCAGATTCGCCGCCAGCGCCGCCTGGCCGTCCCGGCCCAGCAGCGGGCCGTTGATGGTTTCCGAGCCGCTGGCTGCCCTCCAGCCGCCGAACTCGATGATGACCCCGCGAAGGTTGTCGCGCTGTACGACGGCCTCGGCGCGGTTCATCAGGTCGTCAACATAGGTGTCGAAGACTTCCATGTCGAAGCTGTCTCCCTGCGGGAAGACATCAAGCATCAGGTAATCGTATCCCTTGTAGTTGAGGCTCTCAAAGTCATGCGGGGTGCCTGCCGGCGGCGGCGCCCCCAGGTCGGGCACCACCCGTGCCGCCAGCGCTCCGTGATATTTTTCCTTGATGCGGGGCAGGATGTTGGCAGACCACTTGTCGGCCGCCGGCCCCAGCACCAGGTTGTAGTCCCATAGCGGCGCGAACAGCTCGACCTGGTGCTCTTCGGCGGTCTGCGCCCATTTAAGCGTATCGTCATCGAGGCGCCCCAGGACGGCACCGCTGGTATCCACCTGGGGCTTCAGGTCGGGGGATTTGGTCGTGGGGGAAAGCAGGACGGCGAGGCTCGCCTGGTGCAGCTGGTCGATGGTGCTGACAGCCGAAGCCTCCTCGCCCTCGAGGATCACCCTCTGTATCTGGCCGCCCCTGTCGGAGATCAGCACCGGTGGCTGCACCGCCGCCGTGTTGAAGCCGTCTCCCTTAAGGCTGCGCACATCGTCGACCAGGGTTTGCCAGGCATCGGGGCGCGGCTCATCGATGCCGCGGTAGTAATCCGGCTGGAGCCGCCGGTAACCGGGAACGGTGCCGGTTGTGGCCGGCTGCGTCAGGGTCGCCGCTCCCTTTTCCTGGCCGCCGCATCCCGCCGCCAGGAAAACACCGCCCAGCAGGGCTGCGGCCAGCAGGGCTGCCAGGGCCGGCAGCCGGAACTTCACGCCCGAGTTATTCATCTCAAAGGTTCCGTTCATTTTCAGCTTTCCGGCTATACA
>JAJYIN010000133.1 GCA_021790075.1 Actinomycetes bacterium
CAGGCCGCCCACGTTATGGTGCGACTTGATGCGGGCGGCGTCGCGGGTGCCGCTCTCGATCACGTCCGAATAAAGGGTGCCCTGCACCAGGAAGCGGGTGTCCCTCAGCTTCTCGGCTTCCTCTTCGAAGATGCGGATGAATTCCTCGCCAATGATCTTACGCTTCGTTTCCGGATCGGTGACCCCCTTGAGCTTGCTGAGGAAGCGCTCCTCCGCCTGCACGCGGATGAGCGGCACGTGGAAATGGTTCTCGAAGGCGTCGATCACCTGTTCGGCCTCGTTCTGCCGCAGGAGCCCGTGGTCGACGAAGATGCAGGTGAGGTTCGCGTCCACGGCGCGGTAAACGAGCAGCGCCGCCGTGGAAGAGTCGACCCCGCCTGATAGACCACAGATCACCTTTTGGTCTTTAACCTGCTCCTGGATGGCCGCCACCGTTTCCTCGATGATGGAAACGATCGTCCAGTCGGGGGAGCAGCCGCAAGGGCCGAAGAGGAAATTCTTGAGCACCTCGGTGCCGTAGGGGGTGTGCACCACCTCGGGGTGGCACTGGATGCCATACAGTCGCCGCTGCTGGTTTTCCATCACCGCCACGGGCGAGCTGGCGCTGGCGGCGGTCACCTCGAAGCCCGCCGGCGGCGCCGTCACTGAGTCGCGGTGGCTCATCCAGCAGGTCTGCTCGACGGGCAGGTCGTTCAGCAGCGTGACCTCTTTTTTGACTTTCAGTTTTGTTTTGCCAAACTCGCTCTTGCCGGTGCGGGTGACGGTGCCGCCCAGCGAATGGGCCATAATCTGCATGCCGTAGCAGATGCCCAGCACCGGGATGCCCAGTTCGAAGATGGCCGTGTCGATGGCGGGCGCTCCTTCGGCGTAGACGCTGGCCGGGCCGCCGGAAAGGATCAGCCCCTTGGGTTTGCGGGCGGCGATTTCGTCCACCGGGGTGTCGTAGGGGATCAGCTCGGAGTAGACCCGGCACTCGCGCACCCGCCGCGCGATCAGCTGGCTGTACTGGGCGCCGAAATCAAGGACGAGGACCGTGTCTGCGTGCATCCTTCTTTGATGGTCTGTCTTGGCGGTAACAGAAGATGTTTCCATAAGGCCCTATTATATCAGGAAGGCGCGCCGGCTTGCGCGGCGGCAACCCCGGGGCCGAAGCCCATCCGGCCTCACCTCAGCGAGTCGATCACCCCGTCCCGGAACCCCACGGGGCTCACGCCCAGCTCCGTCTTCATCCGGGAGATGTCGCAGACGCTGTCCTCCAGGAGCATCCTGATCTGATCGCGGGTGACCAGCGGCTCCCGCGAGAACTTCTCCATCAGGGCGGCGGCGGCGCGTACCAGCCCCACGGGCACGTGCATCAGCCGCCGCTTCTTTCCCATCGCCCAGCAGAGGGCCAGGATCATCTCGTTGTAGGTCATGGCGGCCGGGCCGCCCAGCTCGTAAATCTGGTTCACCGTCCGTTCTTTTCCGAGGGAAAGAGAAAAGCAGGCGGCCACGTCGAGGACCGAGACCGGCTGCAGGCGGTACTCGCCGTTGCCGATGACCGGCACGACCGGCGAGCGGCGCACCATCCTGGCCAGCATGCTGATGAATTCGCCGCCGGGTCCGTAGATGACCGAGGGACGGAAGATGGTGTAGTCGAGGCCGCTGGCGCGCACGGCTTCCTCGGCTTCCCATTTAGTGCGCAGGTAGGCGGTGGGCGCGCCCGGGCGGGCGCCGAGGGCGCTCATATGAACAAAGCGGCTGTCACCACCCGCGGCGGCAGCCGCGATAACATTGCGCGTCCCCTCCACATGGACCTGCTCGAAGCTGGCCTCGGGACGCTCAAAGATTATTCCCACCAGGTGAATGACCGCTTCGGCGCCGCGTGCCCCCGCCTCGAGGCTGGCGGCATCGAGGACATTCCCGGGAGCCAGCTCGGCCCCCAGTCCTCTCAAGTAGGCGGCCCCGGGCACGCCGTCGTCGCGCACCAGGCAGGTGATCGCATGGCCGTCCTCGGCCAGCCGGCCCGCCAGGTACTGGCCGACGAAACCCGTTCCCCCGGTCATGAATACTTTCATAGCCCCCGCCGTGGATCAGTTCGACTGCTGGGTCTTCTTTTCGTTCTTCTCGGCGACGCCGGCATCGGCAAAGGTCGCCATCTCTGACAGCACCTTGGCGGCCGCCTCGACCAGGCTGGATGCCAGCGCCCCGCCGGTTCCTTCGCCCAGGCGCATGTCCATGAACAGCATGGGCTTGAGGCCCAGTTCCTCCAGTATCAGTTTATGCCCCGGCTCCACGCTCACATGCGAGGCGATCATATAATTCTTGCTCTGCGGGCAGACGCTGGCGGCGATCAGCGCCGCCGCGCCGGAGATGAAGCCATCGATGACGACCGGCACCCTGTTTGCGGCCGCGCCCAGGATGACGCCGGCAAGGCCGCCGATCTCCAGCCCGCCGACCTTGGCAAGCACATCGATACCGTCTGCGGCGTCGGGCTCGTTCACGGTGATGGCGCGGCGGATGACTTCCTTTTTCTGTTCCAGGGCCGGCGCGCCGATGCCGGTGCCCCGTCCCACTGTGATCGACAGGTCGGCGCCCGTCAGCACCGTCAGGATGGCGCTGCTGGGGGTGGTATTGCCGATGCCCATGTCGCCGGTGCCCAGCAAGTCGGCGCCGGCGGCGATCTCCGCCTCGGCCACCTCGATCCCTGCATCGAGTGACGCCACGGCTTCCTCACGGCTCATGGCCGGCCCGGATACCATGTTGGCGGTGCCCGGCCGCACCTTTTTTTGCAAAACACCGGGAATGTCAACTTTGGCGGCGACGCCCACGTCCACGACCCGCACCTCGGCACCCACGTGCCGCGACAGCACGTTGATGCCGGCGCCGCCGTGGGTGAAATTGGCAACCATCTGCGGGGTCACCTCCTGGGGGAAAGCGCTGACGCCTTCGGCCACGACGCCGTGGTCCCCGGCCATGACAATTATCACCTTCTTGTCAACTTGGGGCTGCGCCTTGCCCTGGATCCCCGCCAGCTGCACCGAAAGGTCTTCCAGCACCCCCAGGCTGCCCTGGGGCTTGGTGAGCTGATCCTGCCGCTCCCGGGCCGCCTGCATGGCTTCCGCGTCCAGTGGCCCCACAGATGCGATTGTCTGGTTCAGTTTTTCCATCTCAAGCTCCTCGGGAGGTTTCTCTGATTGCTGACTGATGCCTCATAACACCCCTCAGTTTTTTGCGCCGGCAGAACTCGCAACGGTATCAACGACCTATACCGATTGATGCCGCATGACCCCTCAGCTTTTGCACCGGCCCCGGCTGCATCCCGTGATGGCCACCGTCAGCGCCACCAGGGAGATCACGCTCTGGGTCAGCAGCGGCGCCCGGTAATCCGGCGCCCCCGGCAGCGGCCGGGAATGGCGGGGGTGGGAATGGGTTGGAAACCACCGGCGCCGTCCCCGCTTGGGGTCGGTCCAGGGCAGCACCTGCTCCACGTCAGGGACGACTCCACCCATGGCGCACCAGAAAGACGGGGACGACCAGCCGCAGCTCGTGCCCACCAGCCCCAGCATCAGCAGCACCGCCAGCCCTTCCGCCTTGTGGGCGGAGACATCCTTGTGCGGGAAGAGATCAAGCAGCGCATGGCCGGCCACTCCCAGGGCAAAGGCTGTCAGCGGCTTCCTGATCAGCCTGCCGGCCGCGGCGTTGAGGCAGGCGTGAGGGACGAGCATCATCGGATTCGTTTAACCATCGCAGTTCGAGGTTGACGATTTTTTCGCCCCATATTCTCAGCTATTTGGAAAACAAAAGCAAACAACGGCTGGCTGCCGCCGGCCAGTCAATTCCTGCCATATGTATCACAAGTAGCAAATTAAGTGGTTTACATTTTTTCTGATAATAGTATAATAATGATCATGTTATCTGGCGTGAGAGCGGAAGAACAGCTCAGAGCTCTTGCGTCTTTTTTTGGCTATAGGGGATGAGAGGAGGTGGTATGATGACCCGAACGTTTCGTGTGATTATTGCTATTTGTCTCGGTATTGTTCTTCTTCTTGCGATGAGCGTCGTCGCTTTGGCTGGCAATACCACCGGCGGCGCCGCTTATAACCAGTATTGCGCCGCCTGTCACGGCGCCAACGGCCAGGGCACTGCCTTCGGGCCGGACATTCAGGGCGAAGGCGGCGATGTTTACGAGGCGGTGCGCGGCGGCGAAGACGGTATGCCCGCTTTCAGCAGCGCCCAGATAGATGACGCCGCCCTTGGCGCCATTGCCTCGCATGTGGCCTCGCTGAAGACAGCCGGTGGCAGCCAGTACGGGCACGACGGCGATCACGAAAGCGCCGGCCGCGACCAGTATAGCCATCACGAGCGTCACCACGATCGGCACGGCTCGCATGACAAGAGGGGCCACCACGATCGCGAAGACGACTAGCCTCTGGGTCTGACGGCCAGCGCGGCCGCCGGATCTTGCGGGTGGGACCGGAGCTCCGGCTCCGGTCCCCGGACTCAACTTTCCTTCAGCGGCGGCTGCGGCTTTTTACCTCCTCAAGTCCTTGCCAATGACCTTTTCGCTCGCCCTCGCTACGAAGATCCTTTTGAGATAGTTACTTATTGGGAGACTGGCATTAGCGAGACGCTTTATCAGTATCTATTGTAACAGTCAAGGCTCTCGGCAGTTGATTTGACAAACTTTGAAATAATCTTTACTTTATTATTAGGTAAAGAAAAAAATAATGTAATGCATGAGTGAGGTGTCAGACATGACTGAGAAATCAGTCGTATCATCAAAGGGCCAAGTGACGATTCCAGTGAAGGTAAGAAAGGCGTTGGGACTCAAGCCGGGGGACCGGGTTGCATACAAGCTGATTGAAGGGGGAGCCGAGTTGGTTCCCCTTAAGGGGAGCATTTTGGATGCAGCCGGTTCGGTCAAGCCGAGAAAAAGACCAGAGAATTTTACCGAAGTAAGGCAAGCCACAAAAAGGGCGGTCTCCCGAAGAGTCGCCGAAAAATGAGGGGCTATCTTGTAGACACAAACATAGTGCTCAGGCTGCTGACGGAAGATGACCCCGTCCAAACGCCGGCCGTCAAGGAGTTTTTTGTTCAGCTAGTCAGCCGCAAGGAGCGCGGCTATCTCACAACTGTGGTCGTTCTCGAACTTGTCTGGACGCTCGAATCTTATTTTGGGCTACCAAGAGACGAGGTGGCGGCCGATCTCTCTTTGCTTATAAACACCCCAGGTCTCGATATCGAAAACAACAGCGCAGTCGAAGCGGCGCTTGAATACTATTCTTCAACCAAAGCCGATTTCGCCGATTGCTATAATGCGGCTTATGCCGCCGCTCACGGAAACGGAACCGTCCTATCCTGCGACCACCATTTCGACAGACTCGACGGCGTTAAACGCATCGAGCCTTAGGCTCTGATTAGACTGCTGCATGAACCACCGTGCACGGAACCGCACGTGCAGTGTTGTGGGAGGACGGGGGGCGTACGCCCCCCGTCCTGGCCGATCAACCCCTCTTCGGTCCCTTACGAGGCAGGTGCTGGCGGAACTGCCACGCCGCCCGAGCCGGGATACGAGTAGGTATCTCCGCAAGGGCTCTGGGCTGTCGCGCCCAGCCACGTGCGGAACGAGCCAATGTCTGGCGGCACATTGTACTTGATGGTCGCCTTGGCGGACTTGGTCGCGGTCACTTCTCCCAGGCTCAGCGGCAACTGAGTCGCGGTCGAGACGCCTGACGAGCTGCTGACGCTCGTTATCTGCAGGTTATTGGCGATCGAGCTGCCGGAGAGCGAGATGTTGAAATCAACAGACAGCTGCCCCATCGTGTAGTCCTCGTAGGAGGCCCAGTAGCTGCCGCTCCGGGAGATGCTGAGGTTCGGCCGGTCGCACTTGCCGGACGCCCGGTAATAGTCCTGCTTGTCCGCGATGGCATAGACGCCGCACGCCTTGGCGTCGAGGCCGTTCTCCAGGCCGCCGATCAGCTTGGGCGCGTTGATGTCCGAGACATCGACGACGTATATGCCGGTCGGATTGCCCTCGCCGAGCACGTAGAGCACGTTGTCATTGTTCGGCGCTATCTCAACGCCATGGACGACCACGCCGCGGCCGACCAGGTTGTTTATGTTTATACGGCTGAGCAGCGCGTTGATGCTCATACTGTAAACGGCCACGCCGTCAGAGGCATTTGCCGTGAAGAGCAGGTCGCGGCTCTTGGCGGAGGTCGACTGGTGCTGCATCGAAGGCATGCCGTTGTTCGCTGTCAGGATCTGGCCATCGACGGTCTTCGTGTTCCAGTTGATGGTGTCGATCAG
>JAJYIN010000134.1 GCA_021790075.1 Actinomycetes bacterium
AGGATGATCAATAAATAGTATGGTGTCCCCGAGTTTCCGGGCGTGGATCAATGGATCTGCTACTTTACCTGTTGCATCTCGCGGCCATCCTCGTTTCCCTGACGATGGCCGGACTGGTTTTGTTCAGAAACCCCAGGCCATTGATGAACAAGGTGTTTGTCTTCCTGTGCTCGTCGGTCGCTTTCTGGGCGTTCTCCGAGTTTGAGACCATGCATGCCAACGACGCGGAAGGCGCTGCAGAATTCATCAAGATGCAGCTCATCTGGCCCCTGGTCCCCGCATTCCTTCTGCATTTCACGCTTCTTCTCACCAAACACAATAATGTCCTCAGTCACAGGTTGTCCTACTATTTGTTATATGGTCCGCCCTTTGCCATCGTGCTTGGATATCTGTTTCTTCCAGGTTTTGGCGGCGAACCCGTTCTCGAGCACTGGGGCTGGACAAGCACTCTCCCAAGCGCTCCATATTTCCTTACCGATGTCCTGTATGGCGCCCTGCTGGCGTTGCTCTCATTCTTTCTCTGTCTTCAGTACTTCCGGCGGCAGTCAGACCGTCTTGAAAGGGCGCGCGCCCGGCTGACCATGATCGGCATCGGCATCCCGGTGATCGCGGGTACCGTCAGCCAGGTATTCCTGCCGCTGGCGGGCTTTATGGTTCCGGAACTGACCACGATCGGCTTCACGATTGGCATCGGCGGGTTTATCGGCTACGCTATTCTCAAATACAACCTGTTTGAGCTGACGCCGGCCGCGGCCGCCGGCAAGATCCTCGAGACGATGTCCGACAGCCTTATCATCGTCGACCCCGGCGGGCGCATCACCACTACCAACGAGGCCGCGATCCGGCTGCTGGGTTACCGCCGGAACGAACTCATCGGCAGCGAGTTTGGCATCCTGTTCGCCAGTGAGAATGACCGGGCCGAGTGCGAAGCGCTGCTCGAAGACGAAAGCTTTACCGGCGCCAGCGCCATCGAGCTTGACTTCAGGATCAGCTCCGGCAAGGTTGTCCCCATTTCCCTAAGCTGCTCGGTCCTGAGAGACGAGGCCGGCCGCAGGCTGGGCACCGTCTGCGCCGCCCGGGACATCAGCGAACGCAAACGCAGGGAAGAAGCTGTCAGGGAATCGGAGGAGCGGTATCGCACGCTCGTCGACACGTCGCCCGACGGCATCCTGGTCCTCGACCTGGATGGGACGATCCGGATGTGCAACCCTCCCATCTATCAAGCGCACGGTTTCCAGACGGCCGATCAGATTTTGGGAAAAAACGGCATCGATTTCGTCGTCCCGGAAGCGAGGCAGAAAGCAAGCGAGCACCTGCAGGCAGTGGCCCAGGGCGAGCCCGTGATCGCCGAGTACGATCTGCTTACCGCCGCCGGAGCCGCGTGGCCGGCGGCGATCAACGGCGCCGCCATCAGGGACGCGGACGGCAACCCGACCGGCATCGTCCTGATCGTCAGGGATATCAGCGAGCTGATCAAAGCAGAAAAGGCGCTGCGTGAATCCGAAACCCGCTACCGCACCCTGTTTGAAACGTCGCCCGACGGCATAGCGTTCCATGATTCTGACGGCAAAATAATCATGGCCAATTCCCAGGCGGCCCAAATCACCGGCTACGAAGACCCGGCGGATCTGATTGGCCGGAGACCGGCTGATTTTATACAGGCAGACGATCTGGAACGGCTGGCGGCAGACATGCGCGAAGCCGATTCATCGGTAGTCAGGAACCGGGAGTACCGGGTGATCCGGCCGGACGGGACAAACTGCTATGTTGACATAAGCGCCTCCACCCTGGCCAATGGACACGGGGAGCCGGCGGGCGTCTTCACCATCCTCAGGGACATTACCGAGCGCAAGAGCGCCGAGATGGCCCTGTCCGAAAAGGAGGCGATGCTGACCGAGGCCCAGCGGGTGGCCAGCCTGGGCAGCTGGGAGATGAATTTCGCCACCGGCGAGATGCAGTGGTCCAGCGAGCTGTTCCGGATTTTCGGCATGGCGCCGCAGGAGGAGGTCTCGCAGGAATCCCTCTTCCAGCATGTCCATCCTGACGACCGGACCGCGGTGATAAAGGCTTTTGACCAGATTCTGGACCGTGGTGAAATTCCGCCAATGGACCACCGGATTGTGCGTGGCGACGGCGTGGAACGTTACGTTCGGGATGAGGGTTCTGTCACCATAGGCGGCGGGAAACCCTCCCGCGCCGTTGGCACTATCCAGGATATCACTGAGCGGAAACAGGCGGAAAAAGCGCTGCAGGAATCCGAAGCCCGCTACCGGGAATTGATCAACACCTCTCCCGACGACATCGCTTTGGTTGACTTAAACGGTAATTTTGTTATGGCAAACCAGCGGGCCGCAGAGTCGCATGGCTACGATTCCGTGGACGAGCTCAAGCAGATTAACTACCTGGATTTGATCGTGCCGGAAGAACGGGAGTCGGCCCAGGAAACATTTGCTGAAATCATCCGGGCAGGCGGACTCAAAGATGTGGTTTTCACGTTGTTGAGAAAAGACGGCTCCCGCTTTCTCACCGAGACCAACTCCTCCCTCATCAGGGACGCCGGCGGCCTTCCCCTGGCGGTCCTTGGCATCACCCGCGATATCAGCGAGCGGAAACTCGTCGAGGATGAAATGCAGAGGATGGCGGACGACATCTCCCTGGTCAACCTGCTCAACGACGCCAGCAACCGCGGCGACCCGGTCCCGGACATTCTGAACCTGATGGCCCAGGAGGTCAGGACCATGTTCGGCTGCGGAGGCGCCGGCGTCTATCTGGTCAGCGATGATGGCCGGTATCTGCGCCTCGACAATTTCCTGATGCCGCCCGCCAAGTTCAATCTTATCGAAAGGCTAGTCGGCCCGGCCCTCAAGAGCAGGGAAATCAAGGCCCGGCTGACTGCGGGCTCTGTTTATGAACATATCCTGCATGAAAACCAGGTGGAGCTGATCGATCATCCGGAATCGATCAGACAGATGATGTCGGAACTCGCCCAAACCGCCTCCCTGAAGAAACTCATTCCCAACGTCCTGAGGGTATCGGGCATCAAGTCGGTGATAGCGGTGCCGCTGGTCACCGGCGGCGAACCTCTGGGGCTGCTTGATTTTTCCCGCGAGCGGCCCTTCTCCGAGGATGATGTCGGCCGCATCAAATCAATCGCGGAGCATCTGGGCATCATTCTGGAGCGGAAACAGAGCGAGGAAGCCCTGACACGTTCGGAGGCCAGATACCGCACCCTGGTGGAGACATCGCCTGACGCCATCATCGTCGCTGACCCCGACGGCAGGATCACTTTGTGCAACCAGCGGACCGCCGAGTTGCACGGTTACCAGAGCCCCGCGGATTTGACCGGGCATTTTATAAATCGTGAATTCGTCGCGCCTGAAGATTCTGAAGCCGCCGGCTCCCTCTGGAAAGAAACAGTCAAAGCGGGCACGCAGGTCAGCGGCGAACTCACCCTGATCAGAAAAGACGGCTCCCGCTTTCCTGCCGAGGTCGCCGGGACCGCGATCATTGACGAGGCCGGACGGCCCACCTCGATCATCGGCATCATGAGAGACATCACCGAACGGAAGCGGTACGAGCAGCAAATCATCAATCAGAGCCGGGAACTGGCGGAGCGCAACCGGGAGCTGGACACGCTTTACGGGGTCTCGGCAGCGGTCGGGCATACGATCGACATGGACGAGCTGCTTCAGCGGATCCTGGACAAGATCATCGACTTTGACCTGTTCAAGATTATGCGCGACGCCGGCATCTTCCTGGTCGAGGACGACCGTTTGCGTCTGGCCTCCCATCTCGAGCATTCGCCCGAGTTCGTCGAGATGCACCGGGATTTGAGAAAGGGAGAGTGCCTCTGCGGGCTGGCGGCCCGGACAGGCGAGGTAATCGTCTCGTCCGACTGCTTTGAGGACGAGCGGCACACGATCCACTACCCAGGCATGCAGAATCACGGCCATGTCATCGTCCCCCTGACCGGGGTGGATGAAGTCGTCGGCGTCCTGTACATGTATACGCTGCCCGAGACTTATGTGGATGAGCGCAAGCAGTCGCTGCTGGCCACGATCGGCAACCAGATCGGCATCGCCATCCAGAACGCCAGGCTCTATGAGAAAACCAAGGAGCTTTCGCTGCATGACCCGCTGACAGGGCTGGCCAACCGCAACCTTATGAACCTGGAGCTCGACGATGGATTTACCCGGTCGAAACGCAACGGCATGCCGATTGCTGTGATCATGCTGGACCTCGACTGGTTCAAGAATTACAACGACAACTACGGCCATGCCGCCGGAGACAGAGCCCTCCAGGAAATCGCCGGCTTGTTGAAACACGAGGTGCGGGAAACCGACCTTCCGGTCCGCTTTGGCGGGGAAGAATTCCTGATCGTCCTCAGCGAGACGGCCGGCGAGGCGGCCTTGCTGACGGCCGAGCGCATCAGGGCCGCCGTCGAGCGCTACGATTTCTTCCCCCGCGAAGGCGAGCCGCCCGCCCGCATGACCGTCAGCCTGGGCGTAGCCGCTTTCAGCGCCGGCGCCGGTGACGCCGACTCATTGATATCCGCCGCCGACACCGCCCTTTACCAAGCCAAGACAAAAGGCCGGAACCGGGTTGAATGCCGGAAGAACCAGCAATAAAACGGCGGCCGGCGGGTTAAGCAATATTAGTCTGAAAAAGCAGGATCCCAAGGGAAGAAAGCCGGGGCACATCCCTGGTCTTATCCTGTGCCGGCGATGACTCCGCCGGCAGCGACCTGGTCGCCCTGGTAAATGACGGCCGACTGGCCGGGAGCGACGCCGAAGACCGGCCGGCCGAGCTCGATTTCCCAGCCATCTTCCCGGGCGCCGGCAGCAATGAGCCGGCAGGGAACGGGCTCACTGTTGTAGCGCACCTGCGCCATTGGCGCGGTAATCTGCTCCGGCTCCATGAAGGCGTTCACCGCCACGATCCGGAGCCGGCGCACCGCCAGCTCTTCGTGGCGGCCAACCACGACCCGGTTGTTTTCGGGATCGGTGGCCAGCACGTACAGCGGCTCGGGAGCGCTCAGGCCCAGCCCCCGCCGCTGGCCGACGGTATAGTCGATGTAGCCCCGGTGCGGGCCCAGCCGGTTGCCGCTTATGTCAACGATGTCCCCCGCGCCCGGTAGCGCGCCCGGCCGGCCGCGCAGGCGGGAGCGGAGGAAACGCCGGTAATCATTGTCGGGGATGAAGCAGACCTCCTGGCTCTCGGGCCGGTCGTGAACCGGAAGCCCGGCCCCGCGGGCCAGCCGGCGGGTCTCCTCCTTGCTCATCTCCGCCAGGGGGAACTCTATTTTCCCCAGCAATTCCTGGCTGATGCCCCAAAGCATGTAGGACTGGTCCTTTTCCCGGTCAAGCCCGCGGGCGAGCCGGGCCCCGCCGGAGACGCTGCCGCCGCCGGCCATGCGGGCGTAGTGGCCGGTGGCCACGCGGGCCGCCCCCAGCCGGCGGGCCAGCTCCAGCAGCAGGGGAAAGCGGAAGCTGGCATTGCAGTGGGTGCACGGGTTGGGGGTGCGCCCGGCGCGGTAGCCGGCGACGAAATCATCAACCACGATGGACTTGAAATCTTCCCTGAAGTCAACAGTCAGATGCGGCACCCCCAGCCGGTGACAAACGGCGCGCGCGTCCAGGATCGCCTGCGGCGAGCAGCAGGCGTTCTCCCCCGCCTCGCATTCGGGATCGCTCCACAGCCGCATGGTGACGCCGGCAACCTCCCGGCCGGCCCTCTGTTCGAGCAGGCAGGCGACGGCGCTGTCAACACCGCCGCTCATGGCGACCAGGACCGGAAGAGCGTCCCGGGGCGGCGGCACCGCGGTCTGCGTCTTTCCGGCATCCGGAAAACTGCCGCGGCGGAGGGAATCTTCCAGCGCCCGGCTGAGCGCCTCCACGGCGAAGCCGGCGGCAGCGGTTATGGTGCGGGAGTTGTTCAGGCCTGATTCCTCCAGGCCGGCAACCAACGCCGCCGGCGCCAGGGAGGCGGCTGCCCGCCAGGAGGAGCCGGTGACCCTCTCACAGAGGCGGGAGGCAGCGACGATGGCGGCGCTGGAGCCGGTCGCCTCAAAAGACGCCCGGCTGACTTCCGCGCCAGAAAAGCGGATGAATATGCGGATCAGCGCGCCGCAGCCGGTATCACCGGCCTCGCCGGCGGCGTGAGCATCAGGCATTTCGCCGGCGTAGGGGCTGT
>JAJYIN010000135.1 GCA_021790075.1 Actinomycetes bacterium
TCCCGCCGCAAGCAGGGATCCGGCCAGCGCCGGCGTCACCGTCTCCGGATTGGCCTCCACGCTGATCTCGGCATCCGCCGCGCACCGCTGCCGGACAGCCGCCAGCAACCTGGCGAGCGGCCCCGCTCCGATGAGGGTCGGCGTACCACCGCCCAGATAAACGCTTTGCAGAGGCATCATCAAGTCCGCGGCTTCGTCCAGCTCCGCGAGCAGCGAATCCAGGTATGCGGCGGCCCGCGCTTCCTTCCCGGCCGTGGAATAAAAATCACAGTAACCGCAGCGGCGAGAGCAAAAAGGCAAATGGATATATAAGTGAGCTACTCCAGACATGACCCTGGTGTTATCTGTTTGAGATTCGGCTTATATGCTATCATTGCAGGAAGCTCGTAGTCAGGCGTTCCCGAGTCAGGCGAGCGGCAACCAAGTCCCGTTAAATGATATCGATTATCAAATGAGCGATACGGTATCCGTAGCCGGCCTGACTGAGGTCGGACGGCAGCTCTTTTCCGGAGATCTTTTAAGGAGAAGTTACGCCGTCCACGGGATCAGCACCCGCCTGCTGACTGATTCAGCCGCGGTCGCGGCGGCGGTTGACGGTTTTCTGTCTCCGTTCGCATCCGGGAGCAACGGCACAGCCGGCGCCGACATCGAAGTCTTCCTGTTTACCGTGGATGTGCTCGATGAACGGATGGCGGCGGTGCCATCAGGCGCAACGCCGCTGTACGACTGGGGCCCGCTGAAGATTTTTCATGCGGAGACGAGCCGCTTTCTGGAACTGGATACGCGAGCGCGCGCCCTGGCTGACGTCGGGCATCGCCGCCTCGTGGGGTTTATCCGCCGGGACGCCCTCGACTCCGGCTGGCTGGTATCGCACCAGGTCTTCTACCCTCTTTGGGGGCAGCTGATGAAAGAGTGCGGGCTTTATCCGTTTCACGCCGCGGGGTTGACCAGGAACAATACCGGCCTGCTGCTGGCCGGCCGCAGCGGCAGCGGCAAGTCGACGCTGACACTGCAACTGGTCAAGCGCGGCTATGGCTGCCTCGGCGATGACACTGTCTTCCTGCGGCATACCGGCGACCGGGTGGAAGCGCTGGCGTTTCCGGAAGAGATCAACGTGACCGAGGATACGCGCCGGCTGTTACCCGACCTTGCGAAAGTGAAGAAGTTCACGGTCGACCCGCTGCGCGACAAGGCTTCGTTCGAGTTGGAATCGCTGTTCCCGGCCAGCAGCGTCAGCCGCACCGAGCCGCAGCAGATCATCTTTCCGGCGATCAGCGGTAAGGATGCCTCGGCGCTGCTGCCGATGACAAGGACAGAGGCACTGGCGCTGTGCATGCGATTCGGCTTTTTTTTCGTCGACCCGTCGACGACGGGACGGCACTTTGAGATACTTTCGCTACTGGTCAGACAGGCCGCGTGCCACCGGCTCGAGTCAGGCCGCGATCAGGAACAACTGGAGCGGACCGTGGAGTCCCTGTTTTCCACGGCCGGCGGCAACCAGTCACCAGGCGAGGGAATGGCATGATGCAAAAAAACAGTTTTTTGATCAAGGACAGCGACGTTTTGTTCACGTCCATGGGGGAAGACGCAGTCCTGCTGCACATCCAGCGGGGCGATTACTACAGTCTCAACCACGTAGGGGCACGTCTTTGGGTCCTCGCCGACGGCAGCAAGAGCATAGCGGATCTCGCCCGCCAGATCACCGAAGAATTCGACATCTCCCAGGAGCAGGCGGAAGCCGATATCGTGGAGCTGGCCGAGCAACTGCAAAATGAGGGCCTGGTGACTGTAAGTGAAACTCCTCAGGACTCTCAACCGGCTTAAAGATCCGCGAGATCTCTGGCTCTTCCTGCAAATCCTGACGACTCTGGTTCTGTTGCCGCGCAGGATCCGGCGGCTGAGCCTTTTGGATCTGCTTAACCAGATGGACCCCGGTATCGGGACCGGGCATCAAGACAGAGCAAAACTGGGGAAAACGGTAGGGTTCGTGGATTCACTGCTTAAGTACCGCGTCTTCCGGCGTTACGGCAAATGCCTGCTGCGCTCGCTGCTGCTCTTCCGCTTCCTGCGCCGGCAGGGCTGGCCGGTCGAGATCCACTTCGGCGTCCGGCGAACGGACGGCGAATCCTCTGATGAATCACCCTCCGCACCGGCAAGCACGCCGGCCAGCATCGACATCACCGGCCATAGCTGGCTGGTGCTGGAGGGGCAGCCGTTCCTGGAGACTGAGGCGCAGGAAGGCGCGTATGCGGAAACCTACCATTTTCCCCGTTGATAAAACGACAGTCCCAGCCAAGCCTCCCCGCAGCCACCCTCCTGGTGGGCATTTCCGGATTTGCCGCCGGCGCCGTGTTCGGCCCCGCGGTTTCCGAGGCCTCGCTTTCCCCGGGAAGCATGCTGCCGGCGGCGCTGACCGGCGCGGTCCTGTGGACCGGCCTCTGGTTCTTGGTATCCGCGGTTATCGCGCGCATCGGCCGCACCGGCGCCCGCGGGCTGGCTCGCCGCCTGGCAGTCTGGTTCGCCAT
This sequence comes from Actinomycetes bacterium, assembly GCA_021790075.1. GTDB lineage: Bacteria > Actinomycetota > Thermoleophilia > BMS3ABIN01 > BMS3ABIN01 > JAJYIN01. The sequence continues at coordinate 2,526 of JAJYIN010000135.1, forward strand.
TGCCCTACTGCCTCTGATTTCCTACCTGCCTTACCTGGTCCACCGCTCCGGGCTCGAGGGTGAGATCGCGGAGCTGCCGCCCCTTGGCAGCCGTTATTCGGCGATCAGCCTGCTCGTCTGGTCGCTGCTCCTGCTTGCCGTGCTGCTCAGGCTGGCGCTCAACCCAGGCGCAGGCCGCCTGTCGCGCCTCCTGACGCGCCGCCCGGCGGTCACGCTCACGGTGATGATGGCGGCCTGGGTGGCCGTGTTCTTTCCCCTGGACGTCCTCAAGGATCAGTACATGCAGGTAACCACGGTCAACAGCGCCCTTTTCCGGGAGGCGATGACCCACGTCCTGGACAGCCGCGGCTTCATGTTCAGCAATCTGCTCTACGGCGCCGGCGATTCACTTTTCAGCGTTCATATCAACGCCATCTTCCTTTGGATCCTGCCTTTTTTCCGCCTCTGGCCTGACTACCGCTGGCTGCTGTTCATGTCCGACGTGGCCATGGCCCTGAGCGCCTGGCCGGCCTACCTGATCGCCCGGCGCTTCTTCAGCCAGGGGCTGAGCCTGCTGCTGGCGGCGATGCTGCTGCTCCACCCCATCTTCACCGCGCAGCCGGGCCGTTCCGACTTCTCCGAGCTGCGTTTCATGCCGGTGTTGTTCCTGACGGCTTTCTACCTGTTCGAGAAGAAGCGCTTCTGGTGGTTTGCGGGAGTCAGCCTGCTGATGATGACCATCAGGGAAGACATGGGTCTGTTCGCTGCCTTCTTCGGCATCTACGCGCTCATGCGGCGGCGCTCGCTCAAGTGGATACTGGCGCCGCTGGCCTGGGGACTGGGCTGGTTTGCCGCCACCTTCGGGGTGCTGCTGCCGCGGATGAGTCCGGGCGGCGCCGACATCAGGGCTTCGCTGCGGTATTCGGGCCTGGGCTCAAGCGGTGGTGAGATCGTGAGGACCCTTTTGTTCCGACCCTGGAAAGCTTTTCAGGTCGTCCTTTCGGACGCCTCCCACATCGGCGTGGCATACGGGCTGCTCCTCGCCTTCGGGCTGGGCATCCCCCTGCTGTCAGGCGCCATCGTTATGGCGATACCGGCTGTGGCTGAACTCCTTTTCCAACAAACCACTACCTTTACGAGCTTCATGGCGCTGACCAGCGTGCCGACCCTGATGGCCGCCTTCATCTACGGACTGGCACGGCTGTGCCGCATCCTCAACAGATGGAAGGGAATCGCCCCGGAGAGGACGGCGGCGATCACCACGGTGGTCATGTTCTTCCTGGCCCTCTCGGCGTTTCATACCTGGTTCAACCCGGGCCTGTATCGACCGCGCTACAACTACGACGCCGCCCTGGAGGCCTTTCACCAGGTTCCCGCCGGCGCCAGCGTGATAATGCCTGAATTCCTGCTGGCCTATGCGCAACCGGGCCAGACAGTCCGCGGCTTCCACCAGGTGAAGTATTCTGAGGACATCAGCGGCAGTTTCCGCCTGACCGAGGATTACGTCATCCTGGACAAGCGTATCCCGTCGAGGGACGCCGGCAACCGTTACTATCAGGGACTCGAGGAAGTGACGTGTTATCTTTCCAAATCACCGGATTTCCACAAAGTCTTCGAGAGTAACGACATCGAACTTTACGCCAGAAACGGCCATGAACCGGCAGCAGGAGCAACCTGATGCGACGTCCCCGGCAGCGGCTAACCGACATTCAGGCAAACGGTTCTAGTGAAGTGAATCCAGGTAGGAATCAAACCGGTCCACGAAGTAGCTCCAGTCGTATTTCTGGACATGCTCCGCGCCGGCTTCTCCCAACCGGCGGGTCAGCCCGGGGTCGCGCGCCAGGCGCGCCATGGCTTCAGCAAAAGCACTGGGTTCAGGAGCTACCAGAAAACCGGTTTCCCCATCGATAATGCTCTCGGTGGGCCCCCCCTGATCGACCGCAATCACAGGCTTGCCAAAAGCCATCGCCTCCAATGGTGTGATACCCCAATCTTCATTCAAGCTGGGTAAGAGCATGCCGTAGCTGGATCTGTAGACGGCAAACAGCTCTTCCTCCAAAGGGTCGCGCTGAAAGATGACGTCCCCCCGGTCTCCAGCCATTTCCCTCAGTTTTAAAAGGTATTCCTCGCTGCCCGCCTCTACGAGGCCCACAATGCGGAGCTGAAAATCTTCAAATTCTGGATACTGTATCTTGAATTCACGGAATGCCTCGATAGCCAACTCCAGGTTCTTCCACCACTTGATACGCCCTACCACCACAAAATAATTTTCGTAGTTGCCCGAAGGTTTCATGCGGCTGCTATCCAACCCCGGGTGAAGGACCTCGACCTTTTCCGGTGGCGCCAGATTGGCTTTGATGATGCGCCGGCGCACTTCCTGGCTGTTACAAAAAACATAATGATAGTTCTTCCAGGCAAGGTGATCGAAGAACCTGAACGTCTTCGAGAAAAGGTAAAAAGGCGCCTTCATGCGCGGGTTTTCATTCAGATACCGCCGGCACACAAACGGGTCATGTATCACTTTAAGGGGAGTATGACAATAGCAGATGACAGGCACTTCATGGTTGCGAAAGGTGATGAAATCGCCAAGCCCTTCCGAAGAGACGACCAGCGAATCGAACCCATCTATCTCGATTTTCTGCCTGAGGATGGTCACCGCAGCGCAACCCACCGCCGCATATCCACGGCTTACCGACACCCGCGACAGCTCAACGATATTCATTTGCCTGAACTCGGGATAAGTCTGGTCGGGGTAATAGTGGCTGGTAAAGATCGTCCAGTCATGACGGCTGCGGCTGACCAGCTCCAGGATCATCCGCTCGACACCGGACCTGAGATAAACCCAGGGATAATACAGGGCAATCCTCATTCGGACGAACCTGACCGTGCCCGGGGGAACATCCGCCGCAGCTTGTCAAAGCCCGATCCGCGGCCCGCCAGAGCGGCCAGCAACCACCCCACCGCCTTTACCCCGTAGCCCAGCCAGACGGTGCCGCGAAATACGGCTGTCCTCGCGGCGCCGTGATACTTGGCGTAAAACGCCACCAGGCCCGCCGCATGGGCGCCTACCGTCCGGCCTGTTTGCAACTTCATACTCTGCCCCCCGTAGTGCGTAACTGCAGCAGCGGGAACATAATAGACATTCCAACCTGCCTGCTTCATGCGAAAACACCAATCCACGTCTTCACAGTACATGAACACATCCGCGTCCAGCGTCCCCACTTGATCAACCGCCTCGCTGCGGACCATGAGAGCGCAGCCGCTGAGCCAATCCACCGGCCTCGCTTCGATGCTGTCACCGGGCTCGTAAAAGCCCAGCGATGGCGTCCGGCCGTGCCTGACCCGGGATGGCAGGAAAAAATGCGCCAGCGCCCGCGGGATGGAAGGGAAATAACCCTTCGACCTCAGCTGTGGAGTGCCATCCTGATTGATCACCCGGGGGCCGCACACTCCCGCTTCGGGGTTCGCGTCCATGAATTCGACCAAGCGGGCCAGGGCGTTCTCATGCAGAATCGCATCGCTGTTCAGCAAGAAGAGATAGCGCCCCCCGGCCGCTTCCATCCCCTGGTTGTTGGCAGACGAAAAGCCCCGGTTTTCCGCATTGCGGATCAGGAGCGCTTCAGGAAACTCCGCCGCGATCGGA
>JAJYIN010000136.1 GCA_021790075.1 Actinomycetes bacterium
GGGCGGCGCCCGCCAGGTAAGCAGTAGCGGGCAAATGGTCCAGGATCACGCTAGACACACTGCGGTTGAGTACGTAAGACTGTCCCAGATCAAAATGAATCAGCCGCCACAAGTAAAGGCCGAACTGGACCCATAGTGACCGGTCCAGCCCCAGCTGGTGACGCAGGATCTCCAGACTCTGGGGATTGGCCTTGTTGCCAAGTATGGCCAGGGCCGCATCACCAGGAACCAGCAGGTACAGGATCAGGAAGAGCACCAGAACCGTGCCCAACAGCACGACCAGCATCTGGATCAGGCGGCTGAGGATGAATTTATATATCTTCATTTGGATCAAGAACCGCCCGGTTGCCCCGGAAAAGTCGAGGGAGGGCCCCGGTGGAGCCCTCCCGAACGTCGATGATCTCTTTGCTTACTGGGTTGACACGGTAATATCGTTGAGGGCGAACAGCCCTGCCGGCGTATAAACCATATTCGTGACTTTTGGTGAGTAGGGGATGACATCTTTGTCGAAAACCAGGGGCACTGCCGGGGCGTCCGCGAGTATCTTGCTCTGGGCTTCGTTGTAGAGCGAATTGCGCGCACCCGCATCGGTCGTGCCCCGGGCCTTCGTGATCAGATTATCCACATCCTTGTTCTGGTAGTTGAACACATCTGTGGCGCCGATGTTGTCTGAGTCAAACAGCGCGTAAAGGTAGCTGTCGAAGACGGGAACGTCCTGCCAGGAGGCAACAAATATTGGCAGTTTCCCGCTCATCATCTGTCCGGTGAATGTATTCGGCTCCAGACCCTGGAGTTCCACGCTGATACCCACCTGCTTGAGCTGTGCCTGGATCGCCTGAGCCAGGTCGGGGCTGACGCTGACATTGGGATAAGACAGGGTCAGCCGCGGCAGGCCCTGGCCGCCGGGGTAGCCGGCTTGGGCCAGCAGCGATTTGGCTTTCTCCACGTCGAAATTATAGGGCATGGCATTGCTCTGGTGACCAAAGACTGACGGCGGCACGATGCCGTCGGCCGGCTGCGCCCGGCCCTGCAACACCTTGTCGGCGAGGGTTTGCTTGTCGATGGCATAAGCCACCGCCTGCCTCACAGTGGCATTGTCAAAGGGAGCGCTGGTGATATTGAATCCCAAGAAACGCACGCCGCCACTGCCAGGAGAGTCCAGCAACTTGACAGAGCTGTCGTTGCGAAGGGACTCTACCTGCCCGGGCTTGATCCCACGCACAGCATCCAGGTTGCCGGCCTTCAGTTCCTGAACCGCCGTGGCCGAATCCGGAATGATCCGGACCGTGACCTCGGAAATTTTCGGCTTGGTCCCGCTGAAATCAGGATTGGTTGTGAGCACGACGGCATCATTATGGCGCCACTCTTTGACCATGAAAGGTCCGTTGCCAAACGGGGCTTCCGCAAACTTCGCGCCCGGTTTGTCAATTTCTTCCTTGGGAACCGGCATGCTGGCCGGCTGTCCCATGAAGGTGATGAAATCGGCCATGGGCTGAACCAGAGTCACTTTAAGGGTGTAGTCGTCCGGGGTTTCCACGCCGGTGAGAGTCCGGGATTTGCCTGCCATCACATCCTGCGCTCCCTTGATGGCACCCAGAACAGACTGGGCTGTTTCCGACTTGGTGGCAGGATCCAGCGCCCGGGTCCAGGCGTAAAGGAAATCCTGGGCCTTGACTTCACGGCCGTTGCTGAACTTTGATCCCTTCTTGAGATGGAACGTGAAGACGGTGGCATTGTCGCTGATGTCCCAGCTTTCGGCCAAATCGGGTTTTGCCTCCCCTGTGGTCGCATCGTAAGACACGAGACCATCATAGAGGTACGTGACAATATTCGCTCCCGTTTGATCATCCACCTGGGCCGGGTCCAGCGAATGCGGGTCGGCAAGATCCGAGTAAGTGAAAGTCGCGTTGGACACAGAACTGGCAGTGCCGCAGCCCGTAATCCACAGGGTCAGGGAAGAGATCACCAAAATGGCCGCGAGGGTGGAGAGAAAACCCCAGTTCCTGCGAAGTCTAAAGATGTCCACGTCGCCTCCTACCGAATAGTTGACAAGTTGTTGGACCGGATGCGGCACACGGGGGCCATATCTCTTGCGCCGCATAATCGGGAGGTATTTAGACAAAAACTATCCAAATCCTTCTATCTGAAAAGCACGCGCCTTCCCCATCCTTTTGGACAGTAACGTTATTTATTCGATGCTGCCGGTTCGATTCCTTCTTTTCGTTTTGCTGGAAATGGAGCCTCGGGGAACCGCTCTTCCTCCCAGTCGCAGCGTTCAGAAAGCCTTGCTCAGCTTAAAGGCAGGAGGCTGAAAAGCCTCTACTGGTCCTTTACATGAGCGATTGTATTGGCTGGAAATGCGTAGTAAAATTGCCAAAGCTGTTGTGTGTTTTCCAGGGAATAAAGGGATGAGGGGCTTGGCGCCGGCTTTCGCAAAATCGAAAGAAATGTGGTTCGCCTGGGGCTCGATGCACTCTGTCTGGAATCCAAACCTGTCCTGATAGGCACGGATGTGGATTCCCTTTCCCCAGAAGCTATTTTTTTCTCACCACAAGACAATGACTCGCCCGGAGCTCAGCTTTACCTCTACCGCCTGCTCCTGCTGCTGGCTTCTCGTGAATCACCCGGCGGCAACAACCCTGTCCTTTTGTCCTATCCTGGAGCCAAGAAGCTGGCCTCCCGGCTAGGTCTGGACAGCCCGGAGCGACTGATTACGCTCTTCCGGGACCTTGGCCTGGGGAGCCTGAATATCGACGCCGGCCAGAATTACCTCAGGGTGACCCTCAAGCCGCTTTCGCCGCCTGATTTCCTCGATGAATCGGTCATCTCCCCCGGTGGCGGATGTGAACTCGAGCGTGGATTGATCGATGGAGCAATGGAGCTGATTACAGGAGTGCCGGTCACCACGATGGAAACGCAGTGCTGGAGCAGAGGCGACTCCCAGTGCGTTTTTGAGGGCATGCGTAATGATTTGACGGGAGCCTCCCGCTTTGTACCGGGTTCGGCGGCTGCCCCTGCCGCCGGATTTCACGGGATGGAACCGCTTCAAAGTCTGGCTATGAGGACGGGAGGCGCAGGGAGCGCCACCTCTGGCTTTCCCCCGCTACGCACATGGTTTCTGGATATCGCCGTCCGGGAACTGGCCCGTGCCCGCCGCCATGAGCGCCCTCTCTCGGTCATGTATGTCGATCTTGACGATCTGGGAGAGATCAATATGGCACATGGCCGCCCGGCGGGTGATCAGGTGATCAGCGCAGTGGCGGCCGCGCTCAGCAAGAGTTGCCGTTCGGAAGACTATATGTGGCATCACGGTGAGGATGAATTCGCGATAGTCATGGCCGAGACCGATTCCGGAGATGCCGAGATCGTTGCCAGGCGGCTTACTACCGAGATACTTTCGGCCGCGGAATATGTCGATGTCGCCGCCACCGTTTCCGCCAGCATAGGCTTTTCCACCTTCCCCACGCATGCCGACAGCGTTCCATCGTTGCTCAGCAAGGCCCGCACGGCCCTTTATGTAGCCAAGTCGCTGGGGAAAGGGCGTTACCAGGCAGCCCAAGCCGGTCCTCCTGAAAGCGCCGGCAGAAGGTCTGGGCTCTATGCGCGTGAGACTGGCGGGGCCGGAACGCCTGCGCCCCACGCACGTGAGACTGGCGGGGCCGGAACGCCTGCGCCAAGCGATGAACATACGATGGCGCCGGCCGGCGATCAAGATGGACGCGAGGCGCGGAGTAAAGGGTATGGCGGCGCAAGCGAGGGGCATTTGGCGCAGGAAAGGGGAGGCAGCGAGGCGGCATCAGCATCGGTTACGGTTGTTAAAAGCGCCGCGGCCGGAACATCAGCTGTCGAGTCTCAGCCTCAAGATGAAGGTTCGATTGAAGTGATGGTCGCATCCGTGGGATCGCTTCTTCTTGCGGGGATGAAGAAGGTCCTCTCATCAGAGCCGGGCATCAGGGTTGTTGGTGAAGTAACGGATCCAGCGAGGATACAGACGGTGATCAAGGATGAGAGGCCCGATCTGATTTTTATAGACCTGCAAATGGCAACCGAGGGCGAATTCGGGCTTGCGCGAATGCTGGATGAAGAAAATCTCCCCTGCAAACTGGCAGTTTTTGCCATGGAAGTGGACCAGGATGTGCTCAAACTGGCGGCTGATTATTCTGTTGACGGGGTGATCTTGCAACATCTGCCGGCCCATGACGTGATTTCGGCCCTCAAGGCCATTTACCGCGGGAAAACTGTCTTACCGGAAGAAGTCCGGGTTGCCATCAGCGAGCTGGAAGATAACCGCAGATTGCTTAAAGATCTTTCCGAGCGGGAGATCGAGGTCCTCAGGCTGGTTGCTGAAGGAAAATCCAACTCTCAGATCTCCGCGGAACTTTTTATCACAGTAAACACAGTTCGCTTTCATCTTGCCAACGTGTACCAGAAACTGGGTGTTTCCAACCGTACCGAGGCAGCCAACCACTATCTGCGGCAGGATCTCACTCCAAACGGCCAGACGAAGCTGCTTTAGAACTTGATTGGCGCCTGAATCCACGCTCGGGACGTCCGTCAGCAGATCAGAACGGATGTCAGGCTTGCCTTAAAACATGTTTGGCGCCTGAATCAGCGACATTCACCCTCCATTCATATGGGCCGCACTACCTCGACCACCGGTAGAGGCCTGCCATTTCTGTCTGACCGGATGTGCACGGCTTGAGAAAATATTGGCATTTGCAGACCTTTCATCTCTCCGACCAAAGACAAGTAAGACCGCTCCAAACCGTCTTTTCCCCTCCCTCTTAACTATCACCTTATATGTATGAAACATGGTTGATTCCATTTAAGCTCTGTGACACAGGTCCTGCCAAGGCCACAGAGCCGAGGCGGGCTTGAAGAAAGGGCGCTCTCATCGAGCGCAGCGAGGGCGGCACCTGGGTGGGGGTACAAATTCCAGGGCCGCTACGCCGGAGGTAAATCTCTAGTTGAGGTAGGAGGTGAGTGGAATGAAGACAAAGATTTTTGCGGTGATAGCGATTTTGGCTACAGCGGTGGCTGCTGGCGGGGGATCATGGTGGTATTAAGCCATTTGCTCGCAATAAATTCCTATAGAAGTAAAAAAGATTTCTTTGTTGTCGATACACCGGCTATAGTATAATCTTCGTTATATTGTAGTGCGGTGTATTGACGTGGGGAAATTTTGGGTAAAGCGTCGCTAAAGTCACCAAACGATACGGCTCATAAGATCTTCTCCGGCAGCTTGGTCTTCATAGCTGTCGCACTTATCTCATTTCTTATCCCTCGAAGCACTTGGCCGCCAAATATCATATCTCATTTGGCAGTACTGATAATCATCGCGTTGGTAGCAGAAAGCTTGGTTGTTGAATTCTCCGATAGTGTTTTTATTAGCAGTTCAAACTTCCCGATCCTTTTAAGTATTATCTTTCTAGGCCCATTGCCAGCTGGAATTGTAGCTGCTGCGGCCGGTATTTGGAATTCGAGAAAAAAGGAAATGGGACGATTAATTTCTAATGTGTGTATTATCGTAATACCTTCAATTTTTGCCGCACTTCTGTTCAATTGGCTTAAAAGCCTGTTTGACATTTCGTTGAAAAACCCAGAGATTTCGAAATTGTTATTTGTGGGAGCTGTCTGTGGTATCTGCTGGGAATTGATGAATTTCGGATTAATATCAATTGGCGTAAGACTTAAGTTCGGGCAGCCGATAGCTCTCTTGTGGCGCAGAAATTTTGTGCATGCCCTTCCCACGCAGCTTCTTGTCTTAGGCCTAGGTTTGGCAATCGCGGCTGTATATGCGCAAGCTGGTATCGTCGCTACCGTTCTATTCTTTATTCCTATCTTTGCCAGCCAATACGTGTATAAACTTCTGGTCCAGCAAAAATCTTTATTGGCTGAGCAGACAAAACTCTCTCAAGATCTCATGGATATGAACATCGGGTTAGCCGGCGCGCTGATTATGCTGCTTGACAGCAAGGATCACTACACAGCCAGCCACTCCGCCGGTGTCGCCATGTACTGCCGGGATATGGCAAGAATGATGGGAATGTCTGAAGATGAGCAGCGAATCGCGCATATGGCCGGCCTTCTGCACGATTTGGGAAAGGTAGGAACACCGGACTCCGTGCT
>JAJYIN010000137.1 GCA_021790075.1 Actinomycetes bacterium
CGAAACGGCGTCGGCCGTGCGCAGGACCCCGTAGGCGATCCATGGCTGGCGGCCGATCTCGGTCACCATCCAGCCAAGCTGGGCGGCCAGGTACGGCAGTGGGATCACCAGCAGCATCAACCACAGGAACCAGCGCTGCCCGGTGACGCGGTTGCGCCACACCTTATAAGTGGCGATAACGCTCAGCAGCATGAAGAGCAGGCCCAACCCCACCATCAGCCGGAAACTGGCAAATACCGGCCAGATGGGCGGGCGCTCGTCCCGGGGTACATCGTTCATGCCGATGACGGTGCCATTGAAGTTCTTGGTGGCCAGGAAACTCAGTAATTTGGGGATGCCCAGAGTCTGCACGTAGTTGCCGTCACCTGAGAACCTTGGTATTACGATCAGGTTGTAAGCGGCGCCTGATTGCGTTTGCCAGACCGACTCCATGGCGGCCATCTTGGACGGCTGCGACGCGGCCACCTCGGCCCCGTGCAGGTCGCCAATGATGAAGACGCCGAAGGAGGCGGCCAGGCCCAGGATGGCCCCGTACTTGAATGACTTCTGGAAGAAATCGGTATGGCTGTGGCGCAGCAGGTGCCAGCTGGCGATTCCCATGACGAAGAAAGCCGCCACCGTCCAGGTCGCCAGCACCGTATGTCCGAACTCGAGCAGCCCGAAGGAGTTCTTCACCACCGACCAGAAATCCGTCATCTCGGCGCGGCCGTTGCTGATCACGTAGCCGACCGGCCGCTGCATCCAGCCGTTGGCCAGCAGGATCCAGAGCGCGGAGAGATTGGAAGCGAAAGCCACAATCCACATGGCGCCCGCGTGCAGCGCCGGCGAGATCCGTTTCCAGCCAAAGATCCACAAGCCGATGAACGTCGATTCCAGGAAAAAGGCCACCAGGGACTCAACCGCCAGCGGGGCGCCGAAGATATCGCCGACATAGCGGGAGTACTCGGACCAGTTGGTGCCGAACTGGAACTCGAGCGTGATTCCCGTGACGATCCCGAGGGCAAAATTTATCAGGAAGAGCCGGCCCCAAAACTTGGTCATGCGCAGGTAGAGGTCGTTGCGGGTCGTGACGTAGCGGGTCTCCATGAAGGCGATCATCAGGGAAAGGCCCATCGTGAGCGGCACGAAGACAAAGTGGAACATGGTTGTCATCGCGAACTGCAGGCGGCTGAGTAGCAACACATCCATAACAGCTCCTCTCATGACCCTTGGCAACCCCGCCAGCCGTTCCGACCCAGGAATGGAAACCCGGGTGGAAAAACCCACCGGAATCGCCGCTACAGATCAGTAGCCGAGCTGTAGCGGCGAAGCTATTCCTGATATTCCTGTTCCGCAAATTCGCCCAGCAGTAACGCTCCGCGGAAACAGGGTCAAGCAGTAACGCACCACGCCAAAGAGAAACACTCCAGATTTAGCAGTAACGCCCCACGCTTAAAAGTAACGCTCCACGCTCAGCAGTAACGCTCCAGCAGGTTGCGGAGCATGGCCGCGTGACGGCCTTCGTCGTGCGCCGCCGTATCAAAGAAGGAGGCCACTTCTTTCTGGCCTGACGCTTCGGCTTCTTTCATCCCCTCGTGCTTGCCCTCGTAGGCCTTCTCCTCCCCCGCCAGCATCTTCTCGATCTCATCCTTGAGGTCGCCGATCTCACCCGCCAGGTATTTGAAACGGGCGCCATGGGCGGCCTCGTCCATGGCGATGCTGCGCAGCGTGTAGGCCACCTCCGTCTTGCCCTCGTTGTCGGCCTTGAGGGCCATAGCGAGGTAGTGGACGACCTCCCAGGTCTCGCCCTTGATATTGTTCTGGATGTGCTGCTCCACGCTGGTTTTGGTTTCCTGGTCCGCCATGGCAAGTCCTTTCCCCAAAATGGAAATGATTTTTGTTTACTAATATGCCCCAAAAGCAGGGGTGTAAACTTGGATACGGAAATATGCTACCCGCAAATTACGGACTTAAAACGTCCGGTTTGGCGGCAGCCTCGTTACGGGCCAGTTGGGCGAAGTCGGTGCGGGAAAGCAGACGCGAGAGTTCGCGCTGGACTTCCTCGAGCTCATCATGGATGGAGCAGAATTCCTCACGGGGACACTCCCCGGGGCGGATGAAGCAGGTGTTGATGAGGAGCGGGCCTTCCACCGCCTCGATCACGTCCTTGAGGGTGATCCCACGCGGGGGCCGCGCCAGCGAGATGCCGCCGCCTACGCCCCGGTGAGTAGTGACGATGCCAGTTTTGGCCAGCTTTTGCAGGATCTTTCCCAGATACTCCTGCGGCACCCCCTGTGCTGTGGCAATCTCCTTGATGCTGGCCAGAGGGGTGGTGGCCAGGAAAAGGACGGCGCGCATGGCGTAATCGGCCTGTCGGGTCAGTTGCATTTTGTTAAAGAGGACTATAAATGACTGGTTTTCTTGCCAATAGTATAACCGGAAGCAGGGGCGGGCAAACAGCCGCTACGGCCCGAGTCTGGTGAAATAGCCTCCCTGGGCGCAGCTGCGGCAGAGGACGGTTCCATACAGGTTCATCTCCCGCCGGTCCTGAACGGCTTCGCCGCAGTTCTCACAAATAATGCGGGAAAGCGGCCGGCCCGGCATGTCCTCCTCGGGCACGTCTACCATGACTTCCTCGAAGGTGAACAGCTCCTCGTCGGGCATCGCCGCGTAAGCCTGCCGCTGCTGTTCGTATTTGCCTTCCACCCCGGGCGCATAACGCGGCGCCAGGGCGCGCGCCTCTTCCCGCGCCACCAGCCGTACCGCCCGTCCGCTCCCGAGATCGAGGAAGGTGGCGGCCATGATGCCGTAATCCGCCAGTTTGAGCGTCCGCTTTCCCACCCGGCAGCCGGTGACCGCCATGATGGCGTCGGCGGCGCAGCGGTCGATCTCGACGAAAACAATCAGGCGCTTGCGCCATTGCCGGGAATGCGGGTCATCGACGCCGAGGCGCTCGAGGCCGGCGCGGGCCAGGCGCACTCCCAGCGTCTGGCCGGGACAGCTCTCGCCATGGAAAGCGGCCGCCTCCGCGAGGTCTTCCGCCAGCGTTCTCATCCGATACCCTTTCGCAGCTTCATCATTCCAATGACTTCAATGACAGGAACTACTAGATTACACGTAAATGCCACGGCCCGGGAAGCGAAACTACGCGAAGAACCCGCGGGAACGCCTTTTCCGGGTTTGGCTCTGGCCGTTTTCCGGGAAGGGTATGACAAATCTGCCTCATTTGCCGGCAAGCCGGGAGGTCACCCTATTGCATGATCAAAGAGCAGCTGCGCCTGCCGCCGTTGCCACGCGGGACCGCACGAGTGGACTCGAGGAGCGGGAGACGATCTGCGGCATCTGCCCCGCGGGGTGTTGGGTGATGGCGGAGCTGTCCAGGGGGCGAATGACCGGGGTGAGGGCACAGGAGGGCCATCCCCTGGGCATGATCTGCAAGCTGGGGCAGCATTCGCCGAATATGGTCTATTCCCCGCACCGGCTCGAGCAGCCGCTCAGACGGGTAGGCTCCCGGGGCAGCTTTGATTTCGAGCCGTTTTCCTGGGATGAGGCGATGGAGACCATCGCCGCCCGCCTGCTAAAGACCAAGGCAGATTACGGTCCGGAGGCCGCGGGCATATATACCGGGCGGGGCAGCTTCGACCTGGCGCTCTGTGACGTGTTCCAGCCCCGGGATACGGCGGTGTCTTCCGCCTCCAGCGTCCTTTTCCCCTTCGGTTCGCCCAATACTTTCGGCGTGGGGGCGCTCTGTTACGTTTCTTATGCCATGATCGCGCCGCACGTGACGATGGGCGGCATGCTGATTAATATGGACAGCGACCTGGAGCAGGCGGAGCTGATCGTGGTCTGGGGCTCCAACCCCGCCACCGACTGCCCGCCACTGGCGCATCACCAGATCCTGGCGGCGCGCGAGCGCGGCGCGGAGGTCGTGGTCATCGATCCGCGCCGCAACGGCACCGCCCGCGAGAGCGGCGCCGAATGGATACCGGTGAGGCCGGGCACCGACGGCGCCCTGGCCCTGAGCATGATCCAGGTACTGATCGAGGAAGATATCTACGACGAGGAATTCGCCCGGGACTGGACCACCGGTTTCGATGACCTGGTTCAGTACGTGCAGCATTTCCGGCCTGAGGTGGTGGAGGAGATCACCTGGGTGCCGGCGGAGACGATCCGCAGCCTGGCCCGGCGCATCGAGGGCGCCCGCGGCGCCAGCCCGGTAATGTACACGGGGCTCGAGTATTCCGACAGCGGCGTCCAGGCGATCCGGGCGACGATGGTGCTGTGGGCTCTGGCCGGGCAGCTGGACGTGCCCGGCGGCCGCGTCTTCCGCATGCGGGAAAACTCCTTCCCCATCAACAAATCGGGGCTGATCGCCAACCCCGGCCCGGGCAGGGCCATCGGCCGGGACCGCTTCCCGGTCTACAGCCAGTACCGGGGCGAGTCGCACGCCATCGCCCTGCCGCAAGCGGTGCTGGAAGGGCGGCCGTACCCGTTCAGGTCGCTGATCGTGCTGGGCGGGTCAATCATCACCGCCTGGCCACAGCCGGAGGTCTGGCGCCGCACCCTTGGCAGCCTCGATTTCCTGGTGACGATCGACCGGCAGCTGACCGCCGATGCCGCCTATGCCGACATCGTGCTGCCGGCGACCACCGGCTATGAAAATACCTCTTACATGACTTATGGTTCCATGTTCCGCATCCGCGAACGGCTGATCGAGCCGGTGGGCGAGGCCAGGAACGATTTCCTCATCCTGGCGGAGCTGGCCGCCCGGCTGGGTTACGGCCATCTCTATCCGCAGTCCGAAGAGGAGTTGCTCGAATATGTGCTGGAGGGCTCCGGCTTCAGCCCCGCCGATGTCCGCGCCGCCGGCGGCGCCGTCAGCGTGCCGCCGGTGATGATGCAGTACAAGAAATGGCAAAAGGGCGGTTTGCGTCCGGACGGTAAGCCCGGTTTCGACACGCCTTCGGGCAAGTTCGAGATAGTCTCAAGCATCCTGGAGGAGCACGGTTACGACGCTCTGCCTGTATACACCGAGCCCCGGGAGGGTCCGATAGCAGAGCCGGGACTGTCGCAGCGCTTCCCCCTGGTGTTCAACTCGGGCTCCCGGGTGCGGACCGATTTCCGCTCCCAGCACCACGGGGTCGAGGGACTGGCCCGGCTGGCCCCCAAGCCCAACGTGCTTATAAACCCCGAGGATGCCCGCCGGCGCGGTATCGCCGATGGCGATGAGGTCCTGGTGGCGACCCCCCACGGGCGCGCGCGCTTCCGCGCCTGCCTGACCGGCGATATTGCTTCCGGGACGATCGACGCCAATATGGGCGGCGGCGGCCCGGTCGGCCCGCCCGCCTGGCAGTCGTGCAACGTCAACGACCTCACCGACCTGTCGCACTATGACCCCGTTTCCGGCTTCCCGGTTTACAAGGCGCTTCTTTGTGAGGTTTCCCGGGTGGCGGACACGGGAGACCAGAAAGATGGCAGCAGTGACGTTGGCGAGACCGGGGCTGCCGGCGGCATCCTCGCGGGGGCCGCGGGCGGCGCCGGAGCCGGCAGGGCTCCAGGAGGAACCCAGAACGCGGCCGGCGGCGCCGATGAGGCCGGCGGCAGCGGTGACGGTTTTAGCGGCAGCGGTAGCGGCGGCAGCAGCGCCGGTGAGAGTGCCGGCGGCAGCGGTGATGGCGGCATCTCTGAGGCCGCGGGCTGGGAAGTAGTACGGCGGGCCGGTGCTGACTCCGCCATGAGGACGGTTTATCTGGACCACAACGCCACCACACCCATCGACCCCGAGGTGACCGCGGCCATGCTGCCGTTCCTGGGGGAGAATTTTGGCAATCCTTCCAGCATTCATGGGGTTGGCGCCGCCGCCCGCGAAGCCGTGGACTCGGCACGGCGCGCTGTCGCCCAGGCCCTGGGCTGTACCGCCAGGCGCGTCATCTTTACCGGCTGTGGCTCCGAGGCCGATAACCTCGCACTCAAGGGAGCCGCCTGGGCCTGCCGGAAGCGGGGACGCCACATCATCACCTCGAGCTTCGAGCATCCGGCCATCCTGGCATCCTGTCGCTCCCTGGAAGAGCAG